>JBFFPW010000104.1:0-5836 GCA_041573815.1 Desulfuromonadales bacterium | reverse complement strand
TATATGGAAGATCCGTTCGGTAATATCTTGGAGATTTACAGCCACAGCTATGAGCTGCATTACGCGAGTGGGGCGTACAATTAAACTCGCAAAATCTGAAGAAAATATTCCTAGAGAACAACCTTCTCCTCCCAGTGCCCACTACCGTCCGGTTCGGGGAGCCAAAAGTCAAAAGGCGTGATCCAGATTGGATCACGCCTTTTTTGTTGGAATTTATGCTGTGCAATAGCACAGATTAAAGAGGTTATAATGACGCTTTACCTTTTTTATTGTTTCAATATATAGTCCCACAATGCGTTTCATGGTCCGATACTTATCTGTTTTGAGCATACTGCTGGCGCTCTTCTTTTTTACAGCTTCGGTTTCTGCCTTCTATGCATTTGCTGATACGCAGGCATCTGTGCAATGTTGTGACAAAGATGAGGCACCGCAATTCCCTGTAGAAGAGGGGGAGTGTTTCGATTGTCAGTGCCTGACCTGTAGTGCGACCTTGAATACCCTCTCGGAAGAAACGCTGTCTGTCCTTTCTGATCGCAAGAGCACAAACTGGTTCTTGGTAGAAGGACATCCCACAGACTATATTCAGCTTATCGATTATCCTCCCGAAACCTGTTAGATCTGTAGCAAAAATTCTCTAAAAAAATATCGTGCGGAGAGCTGCGTCTGATCACAGCTGCCTTCAGATGATCAATCCTGTGCGACTCAATCAATACCTATCGGGAGATATAAGATGATTTTCAATATACTCAGAACTACCTTAGTTGTTTTTTTATTAATTACTTTATTAACAATAACCGGCTGTAAGACGGATGCAGCTTTCCAGATTAATGATGTCGTCTCAGACCCGGGAGCTTTCAGCGGTGCCTTAACAATTGAAGGGGTGGTTTATGCTTACGCCCAGGACGATGCCATGGTGCTCGGGGTCATGGATAAGAAAGAGCTGCAATGTACAACCCCCAACTGCAACAAGGCTCTCCTGGCGGTCAAGGTGAATAACCCACGTCCGGCAATCGGCGACGAGGTTATCATTTCCGGGGCCATGAGTAAGAAAATATGGGGTTACCTGATGGAGGCCACCGAGGTAAAGGTTATGAAAAATCATAAGCTCGGAGGCAAATCATGACACCGTCGAAGCTGGTCCTGAAAAACCTTGTGCGGCGCAAGGGCCGGTTTGTCTTCACCCTGATGGGAATCGTTATCGGTATGGCGGCCTTCGTTACTTTCATGGCTCTGGGCGGCAGCCTGAAGTCGCAAATTGAAAGAGAATCGGCCGCCCTCGGGGCGAACCTTGTGGTGACGCCGAAAGGGAGCTGCGCCTATGAGCAAGTTTCTATCCTGACCGGAGAACAGCTGCCGACAAATATTACCAGTGACGAGGTCGCTGCGATCCGATCGATTGACGGCATGTCGGCCATCCCTTATCTGGCGGAGCGTTCGGCAATTGATAACCGCCCGGTCTCGGTCATGGGGATTCTCCCCGAGGAAACGAAGGACTTCAAGAACTGGAAAATTGCTGAAGGGGAATTCTTCGCCGGCAACGAAGACGAAGGAGCGGTCCTCGGTTCGATTTTGGCTGAACAGTTCAAGCTGAAGGTGGGTGAAGAAATACGGATTCGCGGAACGCAAATCCCGGTTCTCGGAGTACTCGGTGAAACGAGCGGCAAGGATGACCTTACCGTTTTCCTGAGTCTGCCAATGGCGCAAAAATTGTACAAGCAAGAGGGCCTGGTCTCTTATGTTGCCGTTCAGGTTGACCGTCTTGATGAGGTTGATCTCTACGCTAACAAGATCAAGGATAAGGTGAGTCTCGGTGTCGTCTCGGATAAGCAGATGCGTAACTCGGTCCTCTCGATCGTCGGTACGGTGAATATTACCCTGCAACTGATTGCTGCCGTGGCGATTCTGGCAGCGGCGTTCGGTATTATCAACACGATGATGACCGCGACTTATGAGCGTAAAAGAGAAATTGGCATTCTTCAAGCCATGGGAGCCACCCGCTTCGGTGTCTTCCGTCTGTTTTTACTTGAGTCGGGGATATACGGTTTTCTCGGTGGCTGTGGCGGTGCGCTGCTTGGCGGATTTGCGGCTATTTTTGCGGCACCCTACATTAGCCAGAATGCCGCGACCTCATTTGTCAAGGGGGCACAAATCGGTATCGATCCAATAATGTTTACCGGGGCCATCGTGTTCTCAACCGCCATCGCGATGATTGCCGGTCTTTACCCGGCGATCAAGGCATCAAAACTCTCTCCCGTGGAGGCAATCAGTTATGAGTAATATCGTAATATCTGTTGAAAATCTCGTTAAAGAGTATGGTCAGAATGCAACCCTGGTACGGGCGTTGCGAAGCGTGAGCCTGGAGATCGAGCGTGGGAGTTTTACCTGCATCGTTGGTCCATCCGGCCATGGTAAATCAACATTGATGCATCTGCTTGGCGGTCTTGATCACCCGACCAGCGGTACTGTCTTTATAGATGGTCAAGAAATATCCAGACTCGGCAACAGGGAGTTGGCAAACTTAAGAGCGAATAAGATTGGCTTTGTTTTTCAGTTTTTTAACCTGCTGCAAAGTTTGACGGCGAAAGAGAACATTGAAATCGCTCTCATGCTGGCCGGGGTCCCGGAAAAAGAGCAACAAAGTCGAGCAAGGAACCTCCTTAAGGTTGTTGGCCTTGAGGAAAAAGCCGATGCCAAACCGGGACAGCTATCAGGTGGACAGCAACAAAGAGTCGCTATCGCCAGGGCGTTGGCGAATGATCCTCCGGTCCTTCTTATGGATGAACCGACCGGCAATCTTGACTCAGAGGCCGAAGCAGAAGTCATGAATGTTCTTGAGAGTCTCAAGGCTCAAGGTAAAACGATTATTTTTGTTACACATAGCCACGAAATAGCATCTCGGGCTGATAACCTCGTATATGTGCGGGATGGCCAGATTCAGTTGCCAGAAAAATTGAAGAAAGCAAGTTAACGGTCTCTAGGGCGTAAACTTTTTATCACGCTGAAACATTCCTCCCCGGGTCCATAAATATCCGACTCGGGGAGGCCAATAAATCAAAGGGCCCACAGGTTTTAAAGCTTGTGAGCCCTTTTTCTTTTACGTCAATTTGTCTCCAAGCGGGCGCAAGATAAACTGGTAAATCTTTATGATACACTTGCTAAATATCAGGTTTTGCCCCCAACCAAACAGAAGGAGATTCCAATGGCGACAACACTCGCTTTCGATGTATATGGAACGCTGATCAACACCCATGGCGTTTTGACAGCGCTGGAAGAACTGGTCGGGGAGAAAGCCAAAGCGTTTTCGACCACCTGGCGAGACAAACAATTGGAGTATTCGTTTCGCAAAGGTCTGATGCAGAACTACGAAACGTTTGCTGTCTGTACCAGTCAGGCCCTTGATTATACCTGTGCTTATTACGGCGCCAATCTGAGTGATGAGCAGAAAAAGAAATTGATGGGCATCTATCGGGTTCTTCCGGCATTTGAAGACGTGAAAGAAGGTCTGGGCAGATTAAAGACTGCGGGTTTCCGGCTTTATGCTTTTTCCAATGGCGCCGCAGACGCTTTGGAGGTATTGCTCAACAACGCCGGGATACGCGACAGGTTCCTGGGTGTCGTCAGTGTCGATGATGTCAAATCGTTCAAGCCGAACCCGGCGGTCTACAGCCATTTCTTGAGGAAATCCGAATCGACCGGGGGTGATGCCTGGTTGATCTCCAGCAATCCCTTTGATGTTATCGGCGCTGTTTCTGCCGGCATGAAATCGGCCTGGGTGAAGCGTTCTCCAGAGGCCATTTTTGACCCTTGGGGGATAGAACCGACGATTACGGTCAGTAGTCTGATTGGGTTGGAGGATCAGGTGTTATAGAGATAAAAACATAAAAGACGTGATCCTTTCTCGGGTCGCGCCTTTTATTGTTCTTGTAGATCAAAATTCTAATCCGAAAAATACAAAAAAAGCAATTTCTAATCTGAATGTAAGAAAAATGTAAGATCCTCGTGGTAGAATATTGGAAAATTCTAACTAAAGAGGAGGGTCGTTATGCAGGACGTTGTTTTGGCAGCAGTTGCAGCATTGTTTCTCTTTCTGGTTATATTTCCACTGGTGGGCTTATTGTCTGGTTTTGTTGCCAGGGTGTGTACCCCCTATTTGATTGGACCTTTTGTCGCGTATCTGTTTTCGGCGCAACTTGAATTTACCGGGCAGAACATTGCCGTCCTCCTGCTTTCACTGCTCTGGATTGTTTCGATTCTGCATGTTCGACAAAGGTTGAGAAAAATCCATGACGATCTGCATTGGTCCGAAGGGCACTACTATGGAGCTTTCAATATTGTGACTTTTGCAACTCCGCTACGAAAAAGAAAGACATTTATCAACCGCCCGACAACCTTAAAAACCTAGAAATGTTTGTTCTCTGAATTACTTGAAAATTTTACTCAGGGCCGGTTGTGTCGGCCCTTTTTTTGTTGGTATGTTTATTGTTGATTAAATCCGCCTATGCGGATATAAGAGCTTTATGAAAACTGAAGCGCAAATTTTAAAAGCTCTGGCCGATGAAACCCGCTTGCGAATTGTGACATTGCTTTCGGAGGGAGAGCTGTGTGTCTGTGAACTGATGGCGGTCCTTGATCTGCCGCAATCGACTGTTTCCAGGCACCTTTCCTATCTGAAAAACAATGGATGGCTGCAGGACTGTCGCAAGGGTGTCTGGATGTACTATCGGATACACGATGACATCAATCATCTGGCTGGTTCCCTGTTGCCGATCTTGACAATGCAATTGAGACAAACGACTCAGGGTAAAGCCGACCAGATGGCACTTAACCGATATCAACAAGATTCAAACAGAAAATCCTGCAACGAATAAAAATGAAAGGTGTCATGTCGATGTCTGTAAAAAAAGTTCTATTTCTCTGTACTGGCAATTCCTGTCGCAGCCAGATGGCTGACGGGATTATCAATCATGACTTTGCCGGGCAGATCGAAGCCTTTTCCGCCGGCACCGAACCGCACGGCCTTAACCCGAAAGCAGTCGCGGTTATGGGCGAGATCGGTATCGATATCAGTACGAATTCTTCTGACCATATCAGCACGTACGATGACGAAGATTTTGATTATGTCATTACCCTTTGCGGCGACGCCGATGACAAGTGCCCGAATGTGTTCGGTGGCGTTGAACGGATTCATATCGGCTTTGACGATCCGCCGAAAGCGACCGGTAGTGAAGAAGAAGTGATGAAGGTTTATCGGCGGGTGCGCGATGAAATCCGCCAACAGTTGGGCGGTTTTTTCAAGAAAGAACTTAATGAGGCGTAAATAGCCACGAAGACACGATGGCACAAAGAAGGTCAATCACAGATAATCGATCTACGGTTTGAAGTGAGAAAACCAAATGCTTTTCTTCGTGTCTTTGTGCCTTAGTGGCAAAGGATTGACAAAATGGAACATGGACTGACAAAGAAACTCTCTTTTCTCGATCGCTATTTAACCTTGTGGATCTTCCTGGCAATGTTCATCGGTGTTGGTACCGGCTGGATGTTCCCCGGGGTTAAGGATGTCGTCAACGCTTTCTCGGTCGGAACGACCAACATTCCGATTGCCATTGGTCTGATCCTGATGATGTACCCGCCTCTGGCCAAGGTTAAATACGAAGAGCTGGGCGAGGTCTTTCGTAATCGGAAGATTCTGGGACTATCCTTGATCCAAAACTGGATCATCGGTCCGATTCTGATGTTTGTCCTGGCCATCACCTTTCTTTCCGGCTATCCGGAATATATGGTCGGACTGATCATGATCGGTCTGGCCCGCTGTATTGCCATGGTGATTGTCTGGAAC
>JBFFPW010000103.1:0-5843 GCA_041573815.1 Desulfuromonadales bacterium | reverse complement strand
TACCTTCTTATCCTTTATGTTATTTGATCCCGGAGGGGGACCCCTATCTTGTCAAAGGTAGGGGCGTTTTTTTGTCTGGTGTTTGCTGTTCGGCTTGTTCTTCTTCCAGCGCCATTTTAATGACATCAAGGGCCAACCTGAGTTGAATTTTATTTTCCGGCTCAAGTTTGCCATGGTCGAACAGATAAAGAGCGTAGTTGGTGGCCAGAGGGATGTCTCTGGCATTGTTAACCAGACTCCAGAAAGCGGCCTGTTCGGGCTCTTTGGGTAGCGCGCTCTCTGCTGGCGGACTCGAAAGTGCGAAAGGTTTAAGCACTCTGACAACCTGCTCGATCGGCTTGAGGTGGCCGGTGGCATAAAAAACTCCCCAAAGTGCTTCAATCTGCTCCGCCGTTGATATCACTCCATCGGTTGGGGGGAGGATAAATCCCTTGGCTTTTTCAAGCCAGGTTTTTTGTTCTTTGGTGAAGTCCTGAGTTAATTCCGGGATCTGGTGATTGTTGAGCGCCATCAGGGTGATGATGTCCGTCCTGTCGCTAGCATTTTCCTGGTAAGCCTTGATCAGGTGATCCCATATCCAGGGGTTGTCGTTAAGCAGCTGATTCATAAATGCGAGAAGCTTGATGTTTTCTTGTAGCCATTTCGGGTCGTTTTCCAAATATTGCAGAACGCCGAAGGTCGCTTTGGCAGCATCAGGTTGGCGGAAATAGTTCTGTAGCCAGGAATGGAAAAATTCAAAAGAAGCAAAGCTTCCCTTCCGCTCGAAAGGCGCAAAGGTGATGGTTCCAGTTTTGCTGATGACCTTGTTGGCTATCTGGTCGGTGGCGGTGATGAGCATTTCATAGTCGCCGGCTGCGTAGCTCTTGTCGAAGAAAACCCGTAACAGTTGCTGGTTGATAATAATGTAGTCAGGACTCTTGACCGGGCCATTGTAGCCGAGCAGGTCTTTGCCCCGGTCCGCAGTCGGTTTTTTGTCGGGGTCGAAGAATTGCACATCGTAGGTGATGTGAGCATTCTTCCGAGTAGAAATCGTGTAGCCTCTGAACAGCAGGCGCAGAGCAAAGGGCTGGTTCGGGTAAACCCGGTCGACCAGATGGATGGTCGGCTGGAGGTTTGGTGGTATTTTCAGCCAGCTGTCGAGCTGGTTGTCGAGTGTCGGCACGATAAAAAGATCAAATTCATCATCCTTCGCCAGTGCCGGATTGATCATCAAGACAGATAAAATAAAGAATAAACCGACGACTTTTATGGCCTGCATCATTATTCCGTTCCTTGCGTCATCCATCAATTAAGTTGATTCAAAAACGTTTTCCAGGTTCCCCAGTATTCATCTTCATCGAGATAAAAACCGTCATTGTGATCAGCTCCGTCGATCAGGTAGATCTGCTTCGGGGACGGTGCCAGGGAGTAAAGTTGCTGCCCCATGGCGACTGGCACAATTGAATCTGCCGTCCCGTGGATAATGAGCAGCGGTGTTTTGAGTCGTGAGATCTTCTCTTCATTGTCATATTGGTCTTTAACCAGCCAGCCCAGAAGCCGGTAGAGGATCGGGTAGTGTCTTTTGCCCATGCCTGCGACCGAGGTGAAGGGACTTTCGAGAATCAACCCGCTCGGTGGTTTCTCAATTGCAAGCTGCAGGGCGACTGCTGCACCGATAGATCGACCGAAGTAAATGATGCTCTCCTTCTTGTAGCCACGGTTAGCCAACCATGCCAGGGCCCGGCGCGCATCACTGTAGATGGCCGGTTCTGAAGGTTCACCCTGGCTGCGGCCATAACCGCGATAGTCGAAAATAAACACTGAAAGACCAAGTCGGTTGAGTCTGAGCAGATTGTCGACGCGGTGGGAAATATTTCCAGCATTGCCGTGGAAGAAAAGAACGACCGGATTTGTGTTATCCCCCGGAACAAACCAGCCATGCAGTTCAGTGTCATCGTCCGCTTTGAAGATGACATCTTCGTAGTCCAGCCTGACATTGTCCGGAGTCATTGTCAGGTCGGGTTCAGGAAAATAAAGGAAATAGTTTTCCATGGCAGCTTCGGCTTCAGCCGTGATGAGCGAAAGCAACAGAGTGACCAGCACGACTGGGAAAAATAATTGCCTGAAAGACAATCGGAGCGGAATATGTTTCCGGTCCCACAAGGTCATTTTATCCTACTTGCGCCAGAAAGTCGGGAAGATCAGGACCAGAACGGTAAATAGTTCGAGCCGGCCCAGCAGCATGCAGACCATGAGGACTGATTTACCGAACGGGGCGATGTGGGCATAGTTGTCCGTTGGGCCGACCGAGCCGAGCCCCGGGCCGATGTTACTCAGGGTGGCAATGACCGAGCCGCCGGCTGAAACCAGGTCCATACCGCTGGCGGCCATCAGGAAAGAGGCGACAACGAAAACTCCCATGAAAAGAGCGAAAAAACCGAGGATCGCCTGCATAACTTCGCGATCGACCGGGATGTTGCCGAGCTTGACCAGACGGATTGCCCGGGGATGAATCAGGCGGAAAAGCTGAACATGGGCATGCTTGAACAGCAACAGGATTCGGGCAACCTTCATGCCGCCACCGGTTGAACCGGCGCAGCCGCCGATGAACATCAGGGAGACCAGCAGATATTGGCCAATGACCGGCCATCCTTCGTAATCGGCCGTGGCGAAGCCGGTGGTTGTCATGATAGATACCACCTGGAAAGCGCTGTAGCGCAGGTTGTCGGCAAACGAGTCATAGACGCTGCTGAAATTGAAACCGATCAGAGCAATGATGGCGAACAAGGTGATGCCGAGGTATACGCGAAACTCCTCGTTGCGGTGAAGGTTATGCAACCGACCCCGCAAGGCCTGGTAGTGCAGAGAAAAGTTGACCCCGGCCAGGAACATAAAGATGGTCACGACCCAGTCGATGTAGGCAGAGTTGTAGGCGCCGACTGAAGCGTTACGTGACGAGAAACCGCCGGTTGCCAGTGTCGCAAAGGAATGACAAAGGGCTTCGTGCAGGGTCATGCCGCCAAACATCAGCAGAATGGTTTCAAGCAGGGTCAGGATAACATAGACGCCCCAGAGAAGCTTGGCAGTATCCTGAATTCTCGGCTTCAAACGGTCGGCGGTTGGTCCCGGAACTTCGGCTTTAAAAAGCTGCATGCCGCCAACACCGAGCATCGGCAGGATCGCCAGTGACATGACAATAATTCCCATCCCGCCGAGCCATTGGGTCAGTGAACGCCAGAGCAGAATCGATTCTGGCAGCGATTCGATTTCGGTCAGAATTGATGCGCCGGTCGTGGTGAAGCCGCTCATGGTTTCAAACATTGCATCGAGTGGTGACGGAATGGCGCCACTGAGCACAAATGGCAGGGCGCCGAAGATGGCGTAAAAGAGCCAGCCGAAGCTGACAATAGCAAAACCTTCACGCACCGAAAGATCACGTTCACTGCGACAAAGTTGAAAAAGAACCAATCCGGAGAGAAACGTGATGCCGGCCGACCAGAGAAAAGCGGTGGCCGCCCCGTCATTAAACAGGAGTGCAAACGGAATAGGGAACAGGAGTGCTGCCGAAAGGAACAACAGCAACGCCCCGAGAATGCGAAGGGTTAGCTGAATATTCATTTATTCAAAAAACCTCTCGACTTTGGGAAGAGCTTCGGGCAGAGCGAAAATGACGACCCGATCCCCGGCTTCAAGAGTGCTCTCACCATCCGGAATCTGGTAGTCCTCGCCGCGAACGATGGCACCGATAATGGCATTTTGTGGAAAAATCAGTTCGCGCAGCGGCGTGCCGAGAATCTCGCTCCCTTTATGAATTTCAATCTCGAGGGCTTCGGCGTTGCTCCCTTCAATAGCCGATACCGAGACAATGTCGCCGCGACGAACATATTTGAGAATGGCGCTGGCGGCGGCGATCCGCGGTGAAATGCAGGCATCAATGCCGAGGGTCGGTGCCAGGCTGAGCATGTCAGGGTTATTGATCAGGGTCAGGGTCCGGTCGGCGCCGTGTTGGATGGCGAGCAATGAACTGATGATGTTGGTCTCATCGCTGTCGGTGGCGGCGATAAAAACATCGGCGTGTTCAACGCCTTCATCGATCAAGGTCTGCATGTCGGTACCGTCGGCGTGAATGACCATCCCCTTGGCCAGTTTGGCTGACAGTTTTTCACAGCGCTCCTCGTCCCGGTCGATCAGGCGGACGTCAAAGCGGCGTTTCTCCAGCTCCAGGGCGATGTGCAGGCCGATATGGCCACCGCCGAGAATGAATGCTCGTTGCCGGCCGCTCTTTTTGCCTTCCGCATCCTGCTTCAGCATATACTGGATCGCCGGTAAATCTTTGGTATGAGCGAAAATGAATATCGAATCACCGGCCTGAATCGTGTCATCACCCCGGGGGATAAGGGTCTTGCCGTTGCGGGTAATGGCAGTGACAACAAAGCGGTAGATACCACGGATCTCGCCGAGTTCCTTCAGGGTCAGGTCGCACAGCGGCGAACTTTCTTCAATACGATAACCGAGAAACTGAATTTGCCCCTCGACAAATTCTGCGACATCAAAGGTGCCGGTACGACCGGCAATCTTGACAATTTCATCAGCAACGGCATCATTCGGGTTGATCAACAGGTCGATACCGAGTTTTTCTTTCGAGAGAATGGCCCCTTCACCCGTGTAGTCGATGCTCTTGACCCGGGCAATCCGGGTTTTGACATTGTATTCTCTGGCGAGCAGGCAGGCGAGAATGTTGACTTCATCGAGATCCGTGACAGCGATGAAGATATCGATTTCATTGATGCCGGCCCGCTCGAGAGTTTCGGCACTGGCGCCGTTGCCGGCGATACCGAGAACATTCAGGCGATCCTCGGCCCGCCGCAGGTTTTCGTCACTGCGGTCGATAAGCGTAACCTCGTGCCCTTCCATGGACAGACGTTCGCTGAGGAAATAGCCGACCTGGCCGGCCCCGACAATCAATATGCGCATAACACGTCACTTTCTGTAAAAACAGCAGTTTGCCGCTTTCAATTCCGGCAAAAGTCGCACAAAATGGCAATTTTTGCAAGTCAATCAGGGTGAATGGAAACGGTTGTGCTCATAGCGTGAAACAGTTAAGATGCCCTGTCGAAAGGATTTTCAGGGCATGTTTGAGGTTGACGACGATCATATTAAAAGGGAACGGCGCAAGGCGAGAGAGATGCGCCAGAGCCAATGGTGGAAAAACCGCATTGCTCGTGGCGAATGCCACTATTGCGCTGCCAAGGTCCCTCCTGTTGAGTTGACCCTGGATCACGTGGTTCCGGTCTCCCGTGGCGGCCGGACGACC
This sequence comes from Desulfuromonadales bacterium, assembly GCA_041573815.1. Lineage (GTDB taxonomy): Bacteria > Desulfobacterota > Desulfuromonadia > Desulfuromonadales > UBA2294 > BM707. The sequence goes on along the minus strand of JBFFPW010000103.1, from coordinate 550 downwards.
AAGGGGAATTGTGTCGCCGCCTGCAAGGAATGCAATAACCAGAAACAGCAGATGACTCCGGTCGAATGGGCCGGTTACCTCGATCGTCTTGGCTATAGAGAACCATAGGTCGGCAACCTAAAGCTCTTCGAAATCCTCTCCCTCATCCTCCTCGTCGTCATCCTCTTCTTCGATATAGTCTTTATCGAGGAAGTGATCGAGAAATTTCTGGTTATCGCGGATACGACGATCAATTTCACTCTGCAACTCATCCATTTCTGGGAAGCGCGAGGTCGAGGATGATTCTTCCTCTACCGGTTGTTCGCCACTGTTTTCAATCTGTTCTTCGTCCGACACAAAAACCTCCGGAAGGTGAAAAGTTAAAGACAAGTCGACATACTACCAGAAAATTTGCTGAATTTCACCTTCGGTGGCATAGTGTCCATATGCAGAAGAAGCGCTACAATATTTTCTCTGAGCATCTGAAAAACCGTTTTGGCAATCGGGTGCATAAAATCTCGGTCGATGCCGGCATGACCTGCCCGAACCGCGATGGAACCAGAAGCCAGCC
>JBFFPW010000102.1:0-5874 GCA_041573815.1 Desulfuromonadales bacterium | reverse complement strand
CCTCGAGTTTATCACGAAGGTTCGGGCGTTACCGGGGCGGCGTTTCTTGCCAATTGTCGTCCTTTCAGGTGACTGTAAAAAGGCTCGCTCCAGGGAATGTTCCCAGGCCGGTGCCTCGGGCTTTTTGCAGAAGCCTTTCGAAAAGGAACAGGTTCTGCGTATCTTGCAGACAATCATTCCCTACTGAAATAAAGTTAACGGCCGTCAGCATGAAATCTCTGTAATGGCCGTATTTATCGTTGCTTTTTGCTGATAGCTATTGTAAAGAATACTGCAAATTGAAAACACTCTCGAAAAGGCAAAGCCGGAGTAATCCGGTGACGCAAAGCCACGGGCCCTGGGGGGGGCAGCCGGGTTGCCGAAGAGCCAGCATTTTGTATCCCTTCCTTTGTTGACCCTTCTTCGGCCAGAAGTTGGGTTTTCTTTTGTTTAAAACAATTAGTTTCTCCGATAAGAGCAAACCGGGAGCGATCCCGGGACGCAGAATCACGGGCCCCATGCGGGTAGCCGGATCACCGAAGAGAACGAGCAAGGGGAGTCGTTTATGTCTCGTAAAGTTCTCATCGTCGATGATTCGAAAACGGTCAGAGAGGTTCTCAAGAACACTTTGACTGAGGCCGGCTATGATGTCTGCTCGGCCGAAAGCGGCCAGGATGCCCTCGGCCTGGTTGAAGGCAAGCATTATGACCTGTTGATGACCGATCTGGATTTGCCGAAAATGAGTGGTCTTGAGTTCATCGCCGAAGTGCGAAAAATCCCAGGTCGCCGTTTTTTGCCGATCGTTGTTCTTTCCAGCGAGGAAAAACAAAAGAAATTTGTTGATTGCATTAAGGCGGGTGCTTCCGGTTACCTTGAGAAGCCACTTGAAGAAGAGCAGATCCTTTCCATTATGCAAACCATTATCCCTTACTGAAATCCCCCAAAATCTATGATATACAACGGGAATCGATTTAATCGGTTGCCGTTTTTTATTGAATATTCCTGGCTGAATGATCATGTTGAGTCATTGGGTCGCGGGTGGTCTGGTTTCTTGAATTTTTACGAGGTTTTTTTATGTATTATTATTTCGATTATGAGGAACCGGTTTTTCGGCCACCTTCCGAAGCACGCTCGCTAATCTTCCAAATCACCATCGGCTGCAGTCAGAATGACTGTACCTTTTGCGGCATGTATAAAATGAAAGCGTTTCGTTGTCGTAAGGTCGAAGAGGTTCTGGCCGATATCAAGGCGATTCCTGCTGATCATCGGCAGTATGTTCAGCGTATATTTCTGGCTGACGGTGATGCCCTGGTTTTTCCGCAGGCTGGTTTGGTTGCCATTCTTGATGCCTTGGCGGAGTTTTTTCCGAATCTCGCCAGGATAGGAATCTATGCATCGCCGAACAGCTTGAGAACCAAGACCGTTGAGGAGTTGCAAGTCCTGCGGGAGAAGAAACTCCGTATCCTTTATTTTGGCCTGGAGAGCGGCGATGACGAAACCTTGCAACAGGTCAGGAAGGGTTACACATCGGCTGAGATGCTTGAACAGTGCCGCAAAGCGCAAGACGCCGGAATGAAGCTTTCAGTCACTGCGATTCTCGGGCTGGCCGGACAACAGGGAAGTTCTGATCATGCCTTGGCAACAGCAGAATGGATCAATCGCCTTTCACCGGAATATTTCTCGCTGCTGACGCTGTTCCCTCGGCACAATGAAGACTTCTTCAAGGATATAACCCGTCAGAGCCGCGGCGAGATCCTTGAAGAGGCGCTGGAAATTGTTCGCGCCCTGAATCCGCAACGGACGATACTCCGTTCCAATCACGCCTCAAACTTCCTCAACCTGGCCGGTAACTACCCGAAAGATCGGGAACGGTTGATCGCCGATGTTGAAACAGCGATTGCCACGGCACGTCAACATCCTGACTGGTACAATCAGGTGCCAGACTACTCTGAAGAGCATTTCTAAAAGCCACTTTCTCTTTCAAATAGCAGCAGTTCAGCTGTAGAATATTCTCCAGTTGGTTGCTGAATATTCTTTATGTGATACTCTCTCACATAACTCAACTTTTATAAGATACTGAAATTGTTGATTATATTTTCTTGGCACGTCTGATGCTTAGGTATCTAAGAAAGGTAAATAAATTAAATCCGTTCAGGAACGATTTGATGAATAAAAAAAATCTTTTACTCCCACTTTTGGCAATTGTTCTGCTTTGCCTGCCCGGTTATGGCTTTGCGGATGTTGCCCCAGCCACTGACGAGCTTTCAGTGCTGATTGAGGCAGCCCTGGCAGAGAACCCGGCCTTGCTGGCGATCAGAGACCAGCAACAGAGTGCCGGGCACAAAGTTGCATCGGCCGATGATCTGGCGGATCCGGTTTTCTCCTTCGCTTTTTCAAATTACCCGGTGGATTCTTTCGCGTCGGATGTTACGCCAATGACCGGTAATGAACTGCGACTGGCACAGAAACTCCCTTATCCGGGAAAATTGAAAGCCAAACAGGAGGTTGCCGCCCAGGATTCTCTCTGGTTTCAGGGTGTTTATGATGATGCACGGCTGGAGTTGACGCGTCAGGTTAAGTCGACCTACTACAAACTTTACGCCATTGACCGGGCCATCAAGACGGTCAGGAATAATCTTTCCCTGCTCGACGATCTTTCCCGTTTGGCTGAAACCCGATATCGCGTCGGTAAAGGTAAACAAACCAATGTCCTGAAAATACATCTTGAGTTGACTCGGCAGCGCGATCGCTTGATTCAACTTGAGAGGCAGCGGGTGACGATTCAGGGGCAGCTGAATACTTTTGCCAACCGACCAGCCACTACCCTGATTGAGACACCGGCAGAAATCAGCATCACAGCTCTCTCGGTTGACCTTGAACGGTTGCAGGCCGAAGCCAGAAACAATCGCCCGATGTTTGGCGCCTGGCAGGCGCGGGTGGAAAAAGCGAGGAAGCAGAAGGCTTTGGCCCGTCTTGACTACAAGCCGGATATGACCCTCTGGGCCGGATACCGTTTTCGCGATGATAATCTTCCGGACCAGGGGACCGATTTTGCCAGCGCCGGGATCAGCTTTAATTTACCCTTCAACCGTTCGCGCCGAGCATCAGCTGTCTCCTCTTCCGAATCGATACTGAATCTTGCTTATAATCAATTTGCCGATTTTCGCGGCAAGGTTGAGTTTGCCATTGATGATGCCTTTCATGCGGCCAGGCATAACTATGATCTGGTTGAGCTTTACCGCACCGGTATGGTTCCGCAGTCGCGCCAGGTTTACGCTTCATCGATGTCGGCCTACCAGGTCGGTAACGCCGATTTTTCTGAATTGCTCAGTTCCCTGCTGGCCCGTGATAAATACGAAACCGAACTCCACCGGGTAGTCAGTGAGTACTTGCAGGCTGTTGCCAGGTTGGAGGCGGTCAGTGGAACAACCATAAACGTCACCAACCCGATAGATTAAACCGGAGCCATGATGAAACACCTATTGAAACTTTTGATCCTTGCTACTGTCATCTTCGCTTTTATCGCCTCGGCGCCGTTTCCGGTTCCGCAGGCTGGCGATGAGCATCTGCACTGGTTGTCTGCTGCCCATGCAGCTGAAAAATATACCTGCGGCATGCACCCGATGGTGATCGTTGACGAGCCGGGTGATTGTCCGATTTGTGGTATGGCCTTAACCCCGCTGAAGGCGTCGGGCGCGGTGTCTGAAGTTCCAGCCGGGGAGCGCAAGGTCAAATACTGGGCAGCACCAATGGATCCGACTTTTATCCGCGATGAACCGGGTAAATCACCGATGGGCATGGATCTGGTTCCGGTTTATGAAGACGAAGTCAGTGGCGGTGCAGCCATCAGCATCGATCCGGTCACGGCTCAGAATATGGGCATTCGCACGGCAAAGGTGCAGCGTCGCACTCTGGAGAGAACGATCAGAACAGTCGGTATTGTCGATTACATGGAGCCGAAGCAATATTCGATCAATACCAAAATCAACGGCTGGGTGGAAAAACTGTATGTCGATGAAACGGGTCAGCCCGTTCAAAAGGGGCAGAAGCTACTCGATATCTACAGCCCTGATCTGGTGACCGCTCAGGAGGAATACCTGCTGGCCCTTGCGAATTATGACACGGTCAAAAACAGTCCCTTCCCTGAGATCGTTGCCGGAGCGCAACGGCTTCTCGATGCTTCACGCAGCCGTCTCAGTTTCTGGGATATCAGTGAGCGGCAAATCACACAACTGGAGCAAAGTCGAAAAGCCAGCCGTACTCTGACGATCCATGCTTCGTACAAGGGAATTGTCACCAAAAAGAATGTTGAAAACGGCATGTTCGTCAAGAGTGGTATGGAACTGTTCAAAATAGCCGATATCAGTAAAGTCTGGGTGCATGCCGACATCTTTGAATATGAACTCCCCTGGGTGAAAGTCGGGCAACAGGCCGATGTTATTTTACCGTTTGTCGGCGACAAGACTATTCAGGGGGAAATCTCTTATATCTACCCGTTTGTCGAAGCCAAAACAAGAACGGTCAAGGCCCGGATCGAACTCAATAATCAGAACCTTGAGCTGAAACCGGATATGTTCGTCAACATCCGAATCCGGTCTGAGCCCGTTGCAAATGCTCTGACGATTCCGACTGAAGCGGTGCTTTATTCGGGAGAGCAGAATACGGTCTTTATCGCCCTGGAAAAAGGCAAGTTTGAACCACGCCAGATCAAAATCGGCGTGCAGGATGATGCGGGCCATATCGAAGTGGTACAGGGGGTGCTGGATGGAGAATCGGTCGTGACCAGTGCCCAGTTCATGCTTGACTCCGAAAGCAAACTGCGGGCCGCCATTGCCAAAATGCTGGAACCGAAAACAGATGACTCGGCCGTCCGGCCTCAGCACCAGGAGGAGTCGATGGGTGATCTTTTTGAAGACGACAAAAAAGACAAAAAGAAAGCCAAAGAAGAGAATCTTGATGACCTGTTTAAGTGATGTTTTGAAAAGTTGACTTCCTCTTTGAACTGACTGAGAACCGACAATGCTCGAAAAAATTATAGACTGGTCAATCACTAATAAATTCCTGGTCGTTTTACTGACCTTCTTCGCGATCGTTGGTGGCATCTATTCCCTGAGCCAGACTCCGGTTGACGCCATTCCGGATCTCTCGGATGTTCAGGTTATTGTCTTTACCGAGTACGCGGGCCAGGCCCCACAGGTTGTTGAAGACCAGGTGACCTATCCGTTGACCACCCAGATGCTGGCGGTTCCGGGTGCCAAGGTCGTGCGTGGGTACTCCTTTTTTGGCCTCTCTTTTGTCTATATCATTTTCGAAGATGGGACCGATCTCTACTGGGCCCGCTCCCGGGTTCTCGAATATCTTAATTACGCTGCCGGTAAGCTGCCCGCCGGTGTGACGCCAGCCCTTGGTCCGGATGCGACCGGGGTCGGCTGGGTTTATGAGTATGTGCTGGAAAGCGACAAGCACGACCTGCAACAGCTCCGCTCCATTCAGGACTGGTTCCTGCGCTACGAGCTGACTTCGGTTGAAGGGGTCGCTGAGGTCGCTTCGATCGGCGGTTATATCAAACAGTACCAGGTGGCGGTCGATCCGAATCGGCTGCTGGCCTATGACATCTCCATTCCGCAGATCCGCAAAGCGATCCAGCGCTCGAACAATGATGTCGGTGGTCGACTGGTTGAAATGGCCGAGACTGAATTTATGGTTCGCGGGCTCGGTTACATAAAATCTATCAGTGATCTGGAAAACGTCGTGGTTGGCACTGACGGTCGCGGCACCCCGATTCTGATTCGTGATCTGGCCAAGGTGTCGATCGGCCCGGAAATGCGTCGCGGTCTGGCTGAATTAGATGGAAGGGGTGAGGTTGTCGGCGGCGTCGTTGTCATGCGATTTGGT
>JBFFPW010000101.1:0-5907 GCA_041573815.1 Desulfuromonadales bacterium | reverse complement strand
TTGTTGTCAGTGATCTGCGGATGGGCTATGAACCCGATTACGTCTTTTCGTTTCGTGTCGGCACAATTGGCAATCCGCATGGTGTCCCCGCCCCGGCCGAGAGAATTCGGCCGAAACGGGATCTGAGTCGCTTGAAAATGGTTTGGCAGCGGATCTGGTCCATTGCTCAAGAGGCCGGGTGAAAATGGTGATGTTGCAGGGTTAGTGAACGGCCGGCGGCTTGACAACGTCCAGCAGCTCAATTTCGAAGATCAAATCTTCTCCCGCCAGAGGGTGGTTGGCGTCAAGGGTCGCATGGGTGTCAGTCAGTTCAACGACCATAACATGAAACATTGAGCCGTCTTCCTGGGTGACCTCGAGCTGGCCGCCCTTCTGCAGGTCCAGATCGTCTGGCAGGTCTGCGAGTTTGACCTCTTCGATCATTTCCGGAGATTTTGCGCCATAGGCTTTGTCGCAAGAGATAGTGACGGTCTTTGTCTCGCCCTTAAACATCCCTTCGACCGCTTCTTCGAAACCGGGAATAACTTCATTTTTGCCGACGATAAATTTGAGCGGTCGGTCCGCCGGAGACTCATCGAAAGAAGTGCCGTTGGTCAGTTTCCCTTTGTAATTTACCGTGACGGTGTCGAGTTTTTCTACTTTGATCATTTTATCATCCTGGTGTAATTGATTTACTGTTCTGTCGAGAGCCCACATCCTTACCAATATATCCCAGTCCGGTCAACTGTTTTGTCGAATTAAATCTTTGAATTATAGCAAGTTACGTGACGACTGCGGGTTGACCGAGAGAGCGTTTCCATGCTAGTTTAAGCAACTTTTACTGATGGATAATGTTATGTATTTTCCCGCACTTTCAGAATTTGAAGCTTTGGCCAAAAAAGGCAACCTGGTACCGGTCTATCGTGAGATTTTAGCCGATATGGAGACGCCGGTTTCCGCCTTTAAGAAAATCGATGATGGTGAGGCAGCTTCCTTCCTGCTCGAAAGTATCGAGGGGGGGGAGAAGTGGGCTCGTTACTCTTTCCTCGGCGCCGGTCCCGGCAAGTTGTTCCGTAGCCGTGACAACTATTTTGAAATTCTCGAGGGTGATCATGTCGTCCGTTCGGGTGAATGTGCCGATCCCTTTGTTGAGCTCAAAGCCTTCATGGCGCCGTATCAGCCGGTAGAGTTACCTGAATTGCCCCGTTTCTTCGGTGGTGCAGTCGGTTACCTTGGCTACGATATGGTCCGTTTTGTCGAACAGCTACCAACCGATAACCCACGTGAGATCGGTACCTGGGACAGTTGTTTCCTGCTGACCGAAACCCTGCTGATCTTCGACAACATGCGTCAGACCATCAAGGTCGTCTGCAACGCCCACATCGAAGATGGTGATTCTCCGGACGCTGTTTACGCTCGGGCCACTGAAGCGATCGACGCTCTGATTGCCAAGCTGCGCCAGCCGCTCTCGTTGCCGGTGCTGAAAGTTGATGAACAGAACGAACTTGAGCTGACGCCAAACTTTGAGCGGCAGCAGTTTGAAAAGGCCGTTGAGTCGTGCAAGGAATATGTTCGCGCCGGTGATATCTTCCAGGTCGTTCTGTCACAGCGTTTTTCCGGTGATCTGACCTGTGATCCGTTCGATATTTACCGGGCGCTACGGACAATTAATCCATCACCCTATATGTTTTTCCTCCGTTTTGGCGAAACCCTGGTCGTCGGTGCTTCTCCGGAAGTCCTGGTCCGCAAAGAGGGGTCGCGGGTCGATGTTCGCCCGATCGCCGGAACCCGGCCACGCGGGGCCACGGTCGAAGAAGACCTGGCTCTCGAAAAGGAGTTGCTGGCCGACGAGAAGGAGCTGGCTGAGCATATCATGCTGGTCGACCTTGGCCGTAACGACCTTGGGCGGGTTTGCAGAACCGGCACGGTTGAAGTGAGTGAACTCGAAGTGATCGAGCGTTACTCGCACGTTATGCATATCGTCTCCAATGTCAAAGGGGAGCTGGAAGAGGGCCGGGATGCTTTCGATGTCTTCCGGGCGACGTTCCCGGCCGGGACCCTTTCCGGGGCACCGAAGATTCGGGCGATGGAGATCATCGATGAATTCGAACCGTGTCGGCGAGAGATTTACGGCGGAGCGGTCGGTTACTTCTCTTTCAACGGCAACATGGATACCGCTATCGCTATCCGGACCCTGGTCATCCAAAACGATCGCATCCACCTGCAGGCCGGGGCTGGTATTGTCGCCGACTCGGTGCCGGCATCCGAATATGAAGAGACAATCAATAAGGCGCAAGGCGTCGTCAAGGCGATCGACAAGGCGAGAAAGGGGCTGTACTGATATGCTCCTGATGATTGATAATTACGATTCGTTTACCTATAACCTGGTGCAGTATCTGGCCGAGCTCGGTGCTGACGTTGAGGTTTATCGCAACGACAAGATCAGCCTTGATGAAATAGCCGAAAAAAAGCCGACGCAGCTGGTTATCTCTCCCGGTCCTTGTACGCCGACTGAAGCCGGTATTTCCGTCGCTGCGATACAACGCTTTGCTGGCGAGATCCCGATTTTTGGTGTCTGCCTCGGGCATCAGTCGATTATCCAGGCTTTCGGCGGCGTCGTTTTGCGGGCCGAAAAACTGATGCATGGCAAGACCAGTCTGGTCCACCATGATAACAAGGGCGTCATGCAGTCACTGGAGAATCCCTTTGTCGCCACCCGTTATCATTCGCTGGTTGGCGAACGGTCGACCTTGCCTGAATGCCTTGAGATTACCGCCTGGACCGAGGACGATGTCATCATGGGCGTGCAGCACAGGGAACTGCCGGTCTGGGGTGTGCAGTTTCATCCGGAGTCGATCTTGACGGTTGAAGGAAAGCACCTGCTGAAGAACTTTCTCGACTTAAGTCGAAACAGCTGAAAAGGATTTCAGTTATGATCAAGGAAGCGATTGCCAAGGTTATCGAACAACAGGACCTCACCGAAGGTGAAATGGTTGATGTCATGGATCAGATTATGGGCGGTGAAGCAACGCCGGCCCAGATCGGTGCATTTATCACCGCCCTGCGGATGAAAGGCGAGACGGTTGCTGAAATTACCGGCGCCGCGAAGGTCATGCGTTCGCGGGCAACGCCGATTCGCGTTGGTGCAGTTGTTGATCTTGATCGCGAAGAGATCAACGCCGACCGGGAAACTATCATCGATACCTGTGGTACCGGCGGCAGTGGCACCAAGACTTTCAATGTTTCAACTGCGGTGGCTTTTGTTGTTGCCGGATGTGGTCTTAAAGTGGCCAAGCATGGCAATCGGAGTATCTCTTCGGCTTGCGGCAGCGCCGATGTTCTTGAACAACTCGGGGTCAATCTGGAGGTCGCTCCGGAGACAGTTGAACAGTGCATTGATAAAATCGGTGTCGGTTTCCTCTTTGCTCCTGCCCTGCACGGGGCGATGAAGCATGCCATCGGCCCACGCCGCGAAGTCGGTATCCGGACGATTTTCAATATCCTCGGCCCGTTGACCAATCCGGCCGGAGCGGATCGCCAGGTGCTTGGTGTTTACCAGGAGTCACTGGTTGAACCGATGGCCAAGGTCTTGTGCGGTCTTGGCTGCAAGCGTGGTTTTGTTGTTCACGGCATGGACGGTATGGATGAAATCACCATGACCGGTCCGACCCGGGTCGCTGAGATCAGAGACGGTGCCGTATCGATCTCGACGATTGAACCGGAAGATTTTGGTCTGACCCGCTGTAAACTCGAAGAGCTGCAGGGTGGCGATGCTGTCCGCAATGCCGAGATCATTACCGCGATCCTCAATGGCGAAAGCGGTCCGCATCGCGACATTGTGTTGTTTAATGCAGCGCATGCCCTGGTGGCGGCCGGTGTTGCTGAAAACATTGTCGATGGTTTGCATAAGGCAGCCGCCTCAATTGATGAAAAGCGTGCCAAGGGGAAACTGGAAGAGTTGGTCGCTTTTACCAATCAGTGAAAACTTTTTTCGAATAGAATAAGCGAGTATATGATTCTCGATAAGATTTTAAGACATAAAGAAAAAGAGGTCGCTGACGCCAAAGGCCGAGTGCCCCTGGAGCTGCTACATGATCAGGCTCTGAGTATGGGGCCAACCCGTGGTTTCACAGCGGCCTTGAAACAGAAGGCCGCCGCCGGCACGGCGATCATCGCCGAAGTGAAGAAGGGCTCGCCTTCCAAGGGGATTATCCGCGCCGATTTTGATCCGGTCGCTATTGCCAAAACTTATGAGTCCGCCGGCGCCGCCTGTTTGTCCGTGTTAACTGATAAAGAATTTTTTCACGGTGATCTTTCCTACCTGTTGCAGATCTCTTCGGCTGTTGAAATTCCGCTGCTGCGCAAGGAGTTCATTGTCGACCCGTACCAGATTTATGAGGCGCGAGCCGCCTGCGCTGATGCCATTTTACTGATTGCTGCGGCTCTTGGTGAAGCTGAGCTCAAAGAGTTCTCCGAGTTGGCGGCAAGTCTTGATCTGGATGTTCTGCTTGAAGTGCACAATGCCGAGGAGTTGGAGGCGGCGCTGAAACTGCCGATCGAACTGATTGGTATCAACAATCGCGACCTCAACAGTTTTGTTACCGACCTGGCCGTCACCGAAAATCTGTTGCCACGGATTGGTGGCGACCGCCTGGTGGTCTCGGAAAGCGGCATTAACAGTCGCGAAGATATTGTTCGTTTACAGCAGGCCGGCGCCGCTGCTTTTCTGATCGGTGAAAGTCTGATGCGTGAAAATGATATTTCAGGTAAACTGCAACAGTTGTTGCAATAAAGTTAACGTCAAGGAGGTCGAACCGTGCAGACAAAATTTTTATTGAGTGAAGACCAGATACCAACTCAGTGGTACAACATTATCCCGGATCTGCCAGGTCCGATGGCACCGGTTATTCATCCCGGCACGTTACAGCCGGTCAGTCCGGATGATCTCTTGCCGCTCTTCCCGATGCAGATCATCGAGCAGGAAGTGTCGCAGGAACGCTGGATCGATATCCCCGATGAGGTTCGCGATATTTATCGCCTGTGGCGTCCGGCTCCGATGTTCCGAGCCCATCGCCTCGAAAAGGCTCTCGGCACCCCGGCCAAGATTTATTACAAATATGAAGGCGTTTCGCCGGCGGGATCGCACAAGCCGAACACGGCTGTTCCGCAGGCGTTTTACAACAAGCAGTACGGCACCAAACGGATAGCATCAGAGACCGGCGCCGGTCAGTGGGGCAGCTCGATTGCGCTGGCCTGCCAGATGTTCGGCCTCGAATGTACTGTTTACATGGTCAAGGTCTCCTACAGCCAGAAGCCATACCGCAAGAGCATGATGCAGCTCTGGGGCGCTGACGTTATCCCGTCGCCGTCGAACAAGACGAATGCCGGCCGGTTGATCCTTGAAGCCGATCCGGATTGTCCCGGTTCTCTTGGCCTGGCGATTTCCGAGGCGGTCGAGGACGCAGCGACCCGTGAAGATACCCGCTACTCTCTCGGCAGTGTGCTGAATCACGTCTGTACCCATCAAACGGTTATCGGCCTGGAAGCCCAGAAGCAGATGGAGATGGCAGGTGACTACCCGGATGTTGTTATCGGCTGCCACGGTGGCGGATCCAACTTTGCCGGCCTGGCCTTCCCGTTTGTTTCCGACAAGGCAAACGGCAAGGATATAAAAATTCTTGCGATGGAGCCCTCTTCGTGCCCGACCCTGAGTAAGGGGGTCTATGAGTTCGACTTTGGTGACATGGCAAAAATGGCGCCGATCGCCAAAATGTACACTCTTGGTCATGACTTTATGCCACCGGGAATTCATGCCGGTGGTCTGCGCTACCACGGGGCTTCGCCGCTGGTTTCCCAGCTGGTTGACGCCGGTATCGTTGAAGCCAGAGCGGTGCCGCAGATTGCCTGTTTTGAAGCGGCTGTTCAGTT
>JBFFPW010000100.1:0-5925 GCA_041573815.1 Desulfuromonadales bacterium | reverse complement strand
CAGGGCTGATTCAGCGTAAAAATAAGTTTCAATACATATCCGACAGCAATCAGCTGGACAAACATACGGACAGAAGCGATGAGCAAATCTTTTTCCTGGCCAAACTTATTCAGCCGGGCCAGACCGATAACCAGCAACAGCAGACCGTAAACGACAGCCAGGTCAACGGCATTGAGGTTTATCAGCTCCGTCTTAAGCATAACTCTCTCCCATGCTATCTTCAGCCAGTTTTCCATCACGCAGCACAAGAGTTCTGCCAGCATGTTTTCTTGCCAGAAGGTGGTCGTGCGAAACCATAAGAAGACTGGCACCGGATCGAGCAACATATTGCGTCAGACGACCGAGGACATCGTCGGCGGTTTGCGGATCAAGCGAACTGGTCGGCTCATCGAGCAGCAACAACCGGGGCCTGTTTAACAAAACTCTGGCCAGACTGACCCTCTGTTGCTGTCCAACCGAAAGCTTACGAGCCGGTTGATCAAGCCAGTCTGTGTCGACAGCACAGGTTTCAAGCACGTCTGCCAAATCTTTATCGGTGGGGATTGCTTCGGAACGCTCGGTAATGGCGATCAGGAGATTCTCGCGAACAGTGCCGGGAAACATGAAGGGTTTTTGTGATACCAGCCCGACCTGACGCCGTAAATCGAGGGGGTCAATCTGCCGATAATCACGATCGAGAAATTGAATATGACCGGCATCGGGCTCTTCGAGACGGTTCAATAGCCGTAAGAACGTTGATTTGCCCATACCGGAAGGACCAATCAGCGCAACAACCTCTCCGGGATTGATCGTTAAATGAACACCGGCAAGAACGTCATGCACTTGACCGTTGACTTTGAAACGTCGTTTATAGAGATCGACCACTTCAATCATCGGCACCTGCTGCATTGTCAGACGTTATTCTTCACGCAGTTTTTTCATAACCAGTTTCATATCTTCCCAGACTTCCCGTTTGCCGAGGGGATTACGTAAAAGATACGCCGGGTGATAGGTCGGCATTAACGGCACATTATGATATTCCAGCCATTGTCCGCGGAGCTTCGAAATCGGTGTTTTGTTCTTGAGCAATGTCTGGGCGGCAAACTTGCCAAGAGCAACAATGATTTTCGGACGGATTGACGCAAGCTGCTTTTGCAGGAACGGTTCACAGGCAGCAATCTCGTCTGGTTGCGGGTCACGATTATTCGGCGGTCGGCATTTGACAACATTGCAGATATAAACATCGCTTCGCTGCCGCCCTATGGCCAGAAGAATCCGGTCGAGCAAACGACCGGCCTCACCGACAAACGGCTCACCCTGGGCATCCTCTTCCCGCCCCGGTCCTTCGCCAACAAACACCAGCTCGGCATCCGGGTTGCCAACGCCGAAGACGATACGGTTCCTCTCCCGGCTCAGGTTGCAACGGTGGCAATCACCAAGCTCTGCACTGACATCATCGAGCGACAAGGTCCGACAGGCAACAGATGCTTCATTCTGGTCCAAACCGCACACCGGCAGCTCATCGGAGCCAGCAATCGGATAGACACTCCCCAGCCCGACACGGTCGAGATCTTCCAGTATCGACCGCGCCTGACCCAACATCTGTTTCAGCTCTGATTTTATTTCCTTTGGCATAGTTGCTTTACAGTCCCTTCAAGGTCTATTATTCTATTACAAAACCCGGGACGTTAACAGCCTCATGGCTTTTATTCTAATTATTTCAGCAGCACTACTACTTATGACCCCAGCCGAGGCAATGGCCTGGGGTATCGGTGTACACCTGCAACTCGGTTCAAACATTCTGAGCAACCTGGCTCACCTGCCCCCTGCTCTGCAACTGATCCTCCAGGAACATCCACTCGACTTTCTTTATGGCTGCATCAGCGCCGACATCACTCTCGGCAAGAAGTACACGCATTACCTGCGGAATTGTCATTCCTGGCGGATGGGACACAAGGTCCTCATGGCGGCCGACAGTGACCGTCAGCGCGCCTGCGGCTACGGATACCTGGCACATCTGGCGGCCGACACGGTCGCTCACTCCTACTTCGTGCCGTTTAAAATGATCCGCACCTTCAACACAACCCTCTTGAAACATACCTACTGGGAGGTGCGGGTTGAAGACCGGGTCGACCCGAAGGTCTGGGCTCTGGCTCGGCAGATAGCCCGGAAAAACTTCGCAGTAAATGACAACATGATGCGCAGCGTACTATCGGATACGATTTTTTCATTTTCGACCAATAAACGGATTTTCAATTCACTTTTACTGCTGACCCGTCTGCAGCAATGGCAAAAGATGATCCGTTCCATGTCAACCAGTTCAAAATGGACTTTGGCTGAAGATCACCTTGAAGAGTACCTGTCTCTGGCGGGCGAAGCTGTCTCGAGCATTCTCTGCCAGATGGAGGAGAGCCCCTACTGGTCAGCCGATCCAACGGGTGAAAGAGCCCTGCACACAGCCAAGGTCATGCGCAAAAACCTGAAAGAACTTTGGCAGCAAGAAAAAATGACAGAAATAGAGATTGAAGATTACCTCACCAGCCTCAGACCGAAGTTTAAACAGGCAATAACCCAACCTGAACGGATCCTTGAACTTCTCTCGGCAGAAGATTAAACCTTTTTTTTCATTTCAGCCAGTCGATCAAACAGGGTGTGCGCCACTTCGAGCTTGGTCATTTTCGGCAGCTCTTCATCCCGACCATCCCGATATAAAAACCTGACAATATTGGTCTCGACATCAAAACCGGCGTCGGCACAAGTGACGTCATTGGCAACGATCAAATCGAGGTTTTTCTCGGTAAGTTTTTTCCGGGCGTTGGCGATAAGATCATCGGTTTCAGCAGCAAAACCGACCAGCAGCCAGTCTTTCTTCATCCCCCCAAGTTCAGCGAGAATATCAGGGTTCTTCTCCAACTCAAGGTTCCAACCATGATTGGAACCTTTTTTCATTTTAGAATCGGAACGGCAGATCGGACGATAATCGGCCACCGCGGCTGCCTTGACAATAATAGTTGCCTCATCTGAGGCAGAGAGCACCGCCTCCTGCATGTCCCTGGCGCTCTGCACTTCAATCAGATCAACCCCGGCCGGTGCCTTGATTGACGTCGGACCACTGATCAAGGTGACGGCAGCGCCACGTTGTTTTGCCGCAGCCGCAATGGCATAACCCATACGTCCGGAAGAGTAGTTGGTAATATAACGAACCGGGTCGATCTCTTCACGGGTCGGTCCGGCGGTGACAACAACCGTTTCGCCCTGTAAATCTGGCACATGCAGCACCGAAGCGATCTGATCGAATAGATACTGCGGATCCGGGAGCTTTCCTTTGCCTTCCCAGCCACAGGCGAGGTCACCGACGACCGGCTCAACGAAGAGATATCCATGCTGTTCGAGCTGTTTCTGATTCGATATATAAAGCGGATTCTCCCACATATTGACATTCATCGCCGGAGCAAAGAGGACCGGGGCCTTGGTCGCCATGATCATCGTCGACAGCAGGTCATCAGCAAGGCCATTGGCAACCTTGCCGATAATATTTGCCGTTGCCGGAGCAATAACAACCATATCGGCCCGGTCAGCCAGAGAGATATGACCGATTTCACTCTCCTGATAGAGGTCAAACAGTTCGGTATGGACCGGATTCCCGGAGAGGGTTTGAAAGGTCAAGGGGCCGACAAATTCGGTGGCGCTCCGGGTCATAACAACGTGGACCGTTGCACCTGCCTTGGTCAGCAGACGGAGGAGTTCAACCGCCTTGTAGGCGGCAATCCCGCCGGTGACCCCGAGAATAATCGTTTTCCCGTTTAACATTGTCTTCACTCCGTTAGATCAGTACATCATAAAAATGGGTTATGCATCTTCTCACGACCGATAGTCGTCGCCGGGCCATGGCCTGGATGCACCACGGTCGCCTCCGGCAATATCAGTAACTTCTGTCGAATTCCGCTCACCAGTTGCTCCTGACTGCCCCCCGGCAGGTCGGTTCGACCAATCGAACCGGCAAACAGGCCATCACCGACAATCAGATCATTAGCGACATGCAGGCAAATACCACCTGGCGAATGCCCCGGCAGGTGTATGACTTTTAAAGTCGATTCACCAACCTTGATTTCGTCTCCATCGACCAGTATCCGGGTCGGCTCCGGTGAGGGCACGACACTCAATCCGTAGATCGCCGCATGACCAGCTGCCTCTTTCAATAGCGGCAGGTCATCACCGTGCATCATCAATTCAACACCGGTTTTTTCAATCACATAAGCATTGGCCCCGATATGGTCGAAGTGCCCATGGGTATTGATGACAGCTGCAAGTTGACAACCGCTGGCACTGAGTGCGTCGAGAATGCGGGCACCTTCATCACCTGGATCAACAACAACCGCCTGACGGCTCTTATCACAGATCAGCAGGTAGCAATTCACCTGCAGCGGGCCAACAGGAATTGTTTCAATCAGCATCTTTCGCTCCATCTTTTACCGGGACCGCAAACAGGTCGAGGCTCTCGCCTTTGAGCCGATCCCCCAATGAAACACCGAGGGACGCATCCTTTTTGACCGGCCTTGCCACCTTTTCGACCGGCTTCGCCATAGGGGCTGGCGATTCGGCCGGTTTCTCTTCCGCGGCAACCGGACTCTCACCGGTATAGAAATACCGGTTGTACAGGCGATGATAAGAGGTCCAGGGTGAATCGGAAATGGAGTTTTTATCGATATGGCTCTGGACACCGTTCATTTTGGAATCAAGATCATCAAGAAAGTTCAGGGCGATCGCTTCGAGAGTCTTCGGCCGTTTTGGTGACCCATATTCATACTGACCATGATGCGACAGCAAAAGGTGTTTCAGTAAAACGGCATCTCTGGGCGGAAAGGCATCAATCTGGCGGATCTTCTCATCAACCATTTCAACGCCGAGCATGATATGACCCAGCAGTTTCCCTTCATCAGTATAGTCAAAACTCCGGCTGTAGCTGAGTTCGGCAACCTTGCCGACATCATGCAACAAAGCGCCGAGCAACAACAGATCACGATTCAGGTCCGGGTAACGTTGGCAGACATCCTCAGCGAGGTCAGCGACGGCCAGCGAATGTTCCAGCAACCCACCGAGAAAAACATGATGCATGCTTTTGGCGGCCGGGGCAGCACTGTACATATTGAGAAACTCGGCGTCGGCCAGAAACAGTTCCATCATCTTCCGGAAATGGTCTTCCTTCAGGGTCGCTACTTTCGCTTTCAATTTTTCCTGCAATTCAGCAATAGGGTATTGTGAAACCGGCAGGAAGTCCGCGAGATCGACCTCGCTGTCTGCCAGTTGCTGTACACCCTGGATCACCAGCTGCATCTTGCCAAGATAAACCGAAGCCTTGCCCCGGACCGAGATAAAATCATCCTTGGCAAAAAGCGTGGCAATATGATCGGCATTATCCCAGATACGCCCTTCCACCTCACCGGTGCGATCCATCAGCTTCAGGGTCAGGTACGGCTTGCCATTTTTGGCCATCGCCAGAGTTTTATCGCGTACCAGAAAGGTACTTTCGATGACATCACGTTCCTTGATTTGCTCAACAAAAATCTTTTCCACTTGTGACTCCACAGCTAAATTTATCGACTATTTTTTCGGCAACCTTGATCCCATCCAGAGCGGCGCTCATAATGCCACCGGCATATCCAGCACCTTCACCGCAGGGATAAAGTCCAGCATGCGAGACAGATTCGCCCTGTTCGTTGCGCAAAATACGTAACGGCGCCGACGTCCGTGACTCGACACCAACCAGAACCGCCTCTCCGGTAATAAAACCGTTCATCCGGCGATTGAATTGCGGTATACCACGCCGCAATGCAGCAATAATATCAGGAGGCAAGAGATTCTCTAATTCCGCCTCATTAACGCCCGGCCGACAAGTCGACCGGATCGGGCCCTGCCCCTGCCCAAGGAAATCGAGCAGATTCTGTG
>JBFFPW010000099.1:0-5948 GCA_041573815.1 Desulfuromonadales bacterium | reverse complement strand
CAGCAGCACGCCCCAGTCCTTACTTGGACTGTTTGCCCAGCGGAAAAAGTCCTTTGGTGCGCTTCTGGAATTTTCATTTTCCCGGAACCCTGCATCCAGGGACAACGTTCCATAAAGAGCGTCGCTCTCATAACCGAAGGTCAGGGAACGACCACCCCCTTCAAGATCAAAAGCGCTATCAGCGGTCTCTTTGGTAAAGTAGCTTCCGGTATAAGGAGAATCAATGAACTGAATGGTAAGCTTGTTAATCTCGTCCGGGCGATACACGGCCTTCAACAGAATATTCTCCGATTCTCTTCTTTGGTCTTTAGTCAAATCTAGGAAAGAGAGAGGTATTTTGGAAGACGGTCGATTGTAGCTTAATATCATCCCGACTTTATCGGTCACCGGGACGTTCAGGATGACCCCCGTATCGTGTTTCACGAAACGGGGCTGCCTGAAATGGGAATCTGAGTTAACAAAAGTATCATAATCATCTTCATGAACATGAAATCCCCCCCAGGATGAGCGGGTCGTCTTATATGACACATTTGTATAGAATTCAGGACTGGGGTCGATCGTTTGAACATCAATCACACCACCTGTAAAACCGCCGAATCTCGTCGGAATATTATTGTCGTAAATATCAACATTCTGGATCAGGTTCGTATTAAGAAATATTTCGTTCGGATGTCCGGGGGGGGAGCTGATTGAATTGACATTATCCGCTAAAGGGTCAAGCAAGCTGTTGTTCCCCATCCCGTCTATCATGAAGTTGTTATCATAAGGGCGACCGCCGGAGATCGAGATAAGGGGAGGAAGGATTTCTCCACCCAGAAAGGAGGGGTTTGATTCATCGGAAAGTTGAACGCCAGGTGACAAGCGCGCAAGGTCCTCTACGTGGCCGTCACCGGTCGGCAATGCTTCGATCTGCTCCCTGCTGAGTGAACTCTTACCAGTGGCACCACTTTCAACAGTACCAACCACAACAACCGGTTCCATATTGGCAATGGACGACTCCTGTTCCTGCGCCAATGCTGAGGATATTACAACGAAAAACAGTGCACAGAAAAGCAGGAGCGTTCTTGCGCGCACTCCTGCAAACTTCTGACTTCTATTTAATACGCTGGGTTCCATCTCACAAACTTCAACAAATCAAAACATGTTTATAAAATTAACTATTATGAAACGTATCAACTTTTCCATACAAAAACAACTTAAGATACAATAATTTACAGCGCTTAACGACCTATCGTCGGGCAATATATTACAATGAAATATTTGACCCAACGCCTCTTTTCGTTTCTAATACAAGTTCCGTAAACCCTAACCTGTTGACGTTATGAGCTATAAGCCACTGACATACTTCACCGCACTCTCTGTTGCCGCCCATGCGGCAATGTTCGGATTATGGTCAGAACCGGAGAAGATCAGCCCACAACGGCAGGAGAGTTCCATCGAAGTTGGGTTGGTGGTACTACCGCAAATTGACAAGAATTTCAGTACCGAGAAGAACCTTTCACAAGCGCAACCACGCATTCAAGAGCAGAAAACTCTACAGACAGTCACCAACACGACAGTCATTCCATCAAAGCCATTTGAACAGAGCGCTGTCATTACCAACAACAGTGGACAAGGGATCTTGGCTCGAGAACCGAATAAGGAAAAACAGCACGTCGAAGAAGCAAGTCAATCGGACACAAACAAGGCAAGCTCCGCACAACCCGGCAACAACGCGGCCTCCGCCGTTGAGGCGGCACCAATCTATGCAAAGAACCCGGCCCCGACATACCCCAATAATGCCTTACGCTACGGTTGGGAAGGTGAAGTCTGGCTCATCGTCCATGTCAACCGGAGTGGCGCTGTGAACAATGTAAGTATCGACAAAAGTTCCGGTTACCAGGAGCTTGATCGCTCAGCAGCCGAGGCGGTCAAAAAATGGCAATTTGAGCCGGCCAGAATCGGTTCCGAAACAGTTGAAGGAACCGTCCGCATTCCGGTCCGCTTTAAAATCAACCGCGGATGAAACAAAACCGGAACGAAAATTGCTCACAATTCATACAGACACTGAAACGGGGAGTCTGGGATGATGAAATGGCAAAAATTGTTGGTTCAAATCAGTTTTATCACCTCTATGACTTTTGTAGCCGGTTGTGCATCAAACGATTATCCCCAAACTTACAAGCGACAGACAAACAACACGGGCAAGCAACTTGTCAGTATTTCCCGGCAATTGGTTGGCTCTCCTTACCGGTTTGGTGGCGAATCACCCAGTGGATTTGATTGCAGTGGACTGGTCCGTTACATTTACCGGGAAATAGGCATCACTGTGCCGCATTCATCCCGCCTCCTGCACCAGCAGGCACACAAAGTTAACCTCAGCAATTTACAGCCGGGCGACCTGTTGTTTTTTTCCATATCAAAAAGCAAGGTCTCACATGTCGGTATCTATGCATCGAAGAGGCAATTCATCCATGCACCTTCCTCCGGAAAACACGTATCAATTGCCTCTCTCGACAACCCATACTGGAAAAAGAGGTTGACCGGGGCCGGTCGCTTTCATTGAATATCTACCGATAAAAAAAGCCTCAGTTTAACTGAGGCTCCTTGAAAAAAAATCCGATTCTGTCGGACAACTGTTTATGTCATCTCCTGGTTTCTCGGCAATATGAAGCCGGCGCTACTTAAAGCCTGCATATCAGAACGCCTCTCCGGTAGACTGATAACCGGAGCTCGTTGCCGAATCGGGTCTCGCCCCAGCTCAGCCCAACCTGATTGCCTTTCAAATTTAGCAATGAGCTCCATGTCTATCAAACGATCAAGAACGACTTCTGGGACTTCACCTTGCATACCATCTTTGAATTCAACTCGAATCCCCATGACGCACCTCCATCGAAAAACTTCAGATGAATAAATTTTAACAGTTCCTTTGCCCTTGACAAGTCTTGTCGCATGAAAGAATCTTACTCAGGAAGAATCATAGAGACAGGACAGGCATGATCGCAAACCCGAACCTACATATTATCGTTGCCATGACAAATGAGGGGTTGATCGGCAGGGAAGGCACCTTACCGTGGGAACTTCCGGAAGACCTGCATCTTTTCAAAAAACTGACCATGGGGCATACCGTCATTATGGGCAGAAAAACTTTTTCAGGCATCGGTGCTCCGCTTGCTGGTCGGAGGAATATTATAATCAGCTCAAAACCTCTTAGCGATACCGGCATCGAAGTTTACGACACTTTTGCCGATGCCCTTGCGAAGGCTAAATCACTCCATCAGGAAGTTTTTTGTATCGGCGGCAAAAAAATTTATGCTGAAGCATTGCCTCTGGCAACACATCTGCACATTTCATGGATTCATGGGGACTTCAGTGGCGACACCTACTTTCCCGATTTCGATATCAGTCAATGGCAGGAACAGCATCAGCAAGAATTCAAAGGCTTTACCTATATAACCTATCAGCGCAAACAATAAAGCCCCGCATCACTGCGAGGCTTTTAATCTAATCCTTTATTTCTTTGTCCTGAACCTTGCACCTGCTCTTCTTAGTAACCATCCTGCCTCTTGGCCTGGTTTTCAAAACGGGTAAATTGGCCGCGGAAAGTCAAATGAACCGTCCCGATCGGACCGTTTCTCTGCTTGCCGACAACAATTTCCGCGTCCTGGTCATGGTTCTTCTCGCAAGTTTTTTCTTTGCTTTTACAGGCTTCGCAATATACCGCTTCGCGGTAGACGAACATGATCACGTCGGCATCCTGCTCAATTGCACCGGATTCACGCAAATCCGCCATGATCGGGCGCTTGTCCGTCCGACTTTCCAGGGAGCGATTCAACTGCGACAACGCCACAACCGGAACGCTCAACTCCTTGGCCAGAGCCTTGAGTGAACGGGAAATTTCGGAAATTTCCTGTTGCCGACTTTCCGGATTGTTCCCCTGCATCAACTGCAGGTAGTCAATAATAATGAGACCAATATTTTTTTCGGCTTTAAGCCGACGCGCCTTAGCCCGCAATTCAAGAATCGAGATGGCCGGCGTATCATCAATGTAGATCGGAGCTTCAGAGAGAAGACCAGCTCCGCTGGTCAATTTAGGCCAATCTGACTCACCAAGATGACCTGTCCGCAAACGGCTGGCGTCAACCTTGGAAATGGAGCAGAGCATCCGCTGCACCAACTGCTCTTTGCCCATCTCGAGAGAAAAAATCAGTGATGGCACTTTTTCTTCGAGGTGAACTGATGCCTGTTCGACAACATTCAAACAAAATGCCGTCTTACCCATAGAGGGTCGACCGGCAATAATGACCAGATCACCACCCTGGAGGCCAGCGGTCATCTCATCGAGGTCAGTATACCCCGTTGGTACACCGGTGACCTTCTCCTTGCGGTCATAAAGCTTCTCGATGGTTTTAAAGGTATCCTTGAGAATTTCTTTGGTCGAAAAGTAGGAGGGCTTGATCCGCAATCCGGCAATATCGAAAATGGATTTTTCGGCCCAGTCGAGCATCCCTTCGACCTCACCACCCTCATACCCTTTGGTCGCAATATCAGTCGCAACCTGGATCAGGCGCCTGGTGATGGCCTTCTCCTTGACCATCTTGGCGTAGAAGTTGATATTGGCGGCAGTCGGAACATAGTCGACCAGAGTCGACAGATAAGCCGAACCACCGACAGCATCAAGCTCGCCGTTCTCTTTCAAAACAGCGGTCAGGGTCACCAAATCGGCCGGCTCACCCTTGTCAGAAAGTTCCAGCAGGGCATTGAAAATCTTGCGATGACTCTCGCGATAGAAGTCTTCCGGGCGCAGAATTTCGAGGGCCTTGTTCAGGGCCTCGTTTTCCAACAGAACACCCCCGAGGACAGACATCTCGCCTTCGAGGTTCTGGGGTGGTAATCGATGGGATGGTGCTTCAACCATGCACATCTCCCGACAAGGTAAGGAAGGGAAAGGAAGAAGGGGCGACCCTTCTTCCTTTTTAAAAACCAGATTAAATATTACTCTTCTTCGCTGGCTTCAACAACAACTTTCAATGTTGCTACGACGCCAGCATCGAGTTTAACCGGAACTTCGTGCTCACCAAGAGTCTTGATCGGCTCAGCCAGAACAATCCTCTTACGCTCGATGTCAAGACCAGCCTCGGTCAGTTTTTCAACCAGTTCGATGTTGGTAACACTACCGAACAGCTTGCCTTCTTCACCAGCGCGATGCTTAACAACACAGGTGACTTTTTCAACCTGGGCTTTAACAAGCTCAGCTTCCTTGGTCACTTTTTCCAGCTTACGATCGGCCTGGCGTTTCTGATGTTCGAATTCTTTAACATTCTTTTCATCAGCAACAACGGCCTTCTTGCGTGGCAGCAGGAAGTTGCGTGCATAACCCGGCTTGACTGTGACAAGTTCACCAATGTTGCCGAGGCCTTCAACGTTTTCGTTAAGAATAACCTTCATGATATATCCTCCGTAAAAATGGACTAAGTCGTTTTTACTCGTGGTTTACGAAAATCGATCCAGAGATCGAAAACACCAATACCGGTAATAATCAACGGCATCGGGTTGAGAAATGCTATCAAGACATAACCGCAACCGCGCATAAACGGCGGAACCTTGCGACGGTTAAAAAAATGCGTCACGATAGCAAGTCCCTGCAAAAAATAAACAGGAAGCAGAATGATCAGGACATTAACGCTGGCCTGTTTCAGTTCCCCTTCGATAAGGGCAAAAACAAACCCGGCAGCGATAAGCGGCCAGACCAGAAACTCTGGTGCTTTCCAGGATGCAAACAAATCCCCCGGAATGACATATAAACCCCGGGAAAATGCATTCAGGATCCAGAGAATAAGTAACGCCAGAAATCCGCTGACTGCTATGGCCAGACCGGGATAAGCATAACGGAGAAAATCAGCCATTTGATCAACTGCTGATCTCAGTTCTGCCATCTGTTCCGGCGGCAAGTCAGATGCTGCGTAAAT
>JBFFPW010000098.1:0-6032 GCA_041573815.1 Desulfuromonadales bacterium | reverse complement strand
CATCACCAAACAACAGGCAGGTGTTCCGGTCGTTATAATCAACAATTCGTGAAAGTGTTTCGGCACCGATAACCAGGGCTCGCTTGATCGAGCCAGATTCAATCTGTGCAACAGCATTACTCATGGCATACAGAAAACCACTACAGGCTGCTGAAATGTCGTAAGCACCGCATTGTTTAGCGCCGAGCTTGTCCTGAACAATACAAGCGGTTGCCGGCCAGGGATAATCGCCGGTAATAGTACCAACGATAATAACATCAATATCCTTTGCTGTAAGGTTGGCCATTTCAAGAGCTTTTTTGGCAGCATTCACACAAAGGTCGGAAGTGTTCTCACCTTCAGCGGCGATATGTCTCTCGCGGATGCCGGTCCTGGCGACGATCCACTCATCAGTGGTGTCGAGGTATTTCTCGAAATCCTGATTGGTCATCACCTTTTCCGGGACATAAGACCCCGTACCGATAATCCGTGCTTTCTTCAAGACACTCTCCTTATTGCTAATTATCTTCAGTCGGGTTTAATTTTTCCGCCAACTGCTCATTCACACCCTGGCGTACTGTCGCATCAGCCATTTTGATCGCATTCATGATGGCTTTGGCATTGGAACCGCCATGACAAATCATACCGGTCCCCTGAATTCCAAGTAAAGGCGCACCGCCATACTCGGCATAATCAATTCTCTTTTTAAATCGTTTAAAAGCACCCTTAGAAAGCAGGTAACCAAGCTTGGCGAGAAAACTTTTCTGGATCTCGTCTTTCAACATTTTACCAATCGTGTCTGCCATGCCTTCGGAAACTTTCAATAGAACATTGCCGACAAAACCATCACAAACCACAACATCGACACTGCCGTTGAATATATCACGACCTTCAACATAGCCAACATAATTAAACGGCGCCGATACCAGGGCTTTATGTGCTTCACGCGTTAACTCGTTGCCCTTGCCCTCTTCTTCGCCGTTCGACAACACACCAACCCGTGGTGATGCCTTACCCATCAATTGGCGAGCATAAACATCACCCATCACGGCAAACTGCTCCAGATGAGCCGGCTTGCAATCGACATTACCGCCGACATCCAGAATTAAGGTCTGATCTACTTGATTGGGAAAAATAGTCGCCAAGGCAGGACGATCAATACCAGGTATCCTTTTCAGAACGAACATGCCAGCAGCCATGGTCGCACCGGAGTTACCAGCACTGACGACAGCTTGAGCCTGCCCCTTCTGAACAAGGTCATAGGCGACCCGGATCGAAGAATCTTTCTTTTTGCGTACAGCATCAGAAGCAGAATCGTGCATGCCAACGACTTCCGACGCCTGAAAGACCGAAATCTGCAGGCCATCGCACGAATGCTTGGCCAGCTCGGCCTCAATCAACGGGGTGTCACCAACCAAAATGATCGGAATCCCCCAACGCCTGGACGCGGCAACTGCGCCATCGACAACAACGGCCGGGGCATTATCGCCGCCCATGGCATCAACAGCTACTGTAACAAGGGTTTTCAATGACAAACCCTGACTTATTCTTCGCTACCGAGAACGTTTTTGCCTTTGTAGGTACCGCAACTTGGGCATGTGCGGTGCGGCAGCTTGTTTTCATTACATTGAGGACAAACAGATGTACCCACTGGTGTCAGGGAATCGTGGGACCGGCGCATATCGCGCTTGGATTTGGACGTTTTCTTCTTTGGGACTGCCATGAGATGATATCTCCTTATATGGCCTTTTCACTGGCCAGCTTGTTTATATATTATTTAACCTTGAAATTCTTCAAGGAAGCAAAACGTGTATCAAATGCAGGCTCTTGGCAACTGCACTTTTCTGAATTCAAACTCGCACCACACTGTGCACAAATACCCTTGCAATCCTGATGACACAATGGCTTGATAGGTAGCGCCATCAGAACCTGTTCCTGCAATTGATCAGACAGAGAAAGTTCATCGCCCTCAAGCAGGGTTAAGCCAAGCTCTTCAGCTGACAATTCGATTTCCTCACCATCATCATCAACACAATCAGGCAATTGTCGTGCAAATGCGAGAGAGAAGTTAGTAGAAAAAGGCATGGTGTAACGCTCAAGACAGCGCCCACACGAAAGTTCAACGACACTTTCGACTTCTCCACGAACCTCAATCATGTCAGCAATACGGCTAATATTGAGCCTGTATTGAACCGGCCCGGTGAATCGCGTGAAACCATCATCGCCCAATGCATTGAGCTGTGGAAATTCCTCAGGAGGCAAGCTTCCTTCGAGGAGCAGTCCAGCATCTTTTATTTCATCAAGCTGAATTATTAACACAGAGCCCAAGCCTTGACGCAATGAAGTCGGCTAGTATAAAGAGTGTCCTTTTATTGTCAAGGGAAAACCAACTACAGCTACCCTATCTGACAGAAGAACTTTTTTAGCCCAAAGATCGTGAATTTGCAAGATAATTTTTCCAAAAAAAGCATGAACATTCCCCACCATTTTAAGTATTATTGAGTCAAAGTTATATGCCTAAAAAAAGGAATTAAACATGAATAAGAATCTGATAGATGATCCAGTTCAAAATTTACTCGCAATCATGTCGCAATTAAGATCTGAGAATGGGTGCCCCTGGGACAAGGTTCAAACACCCGACACCCTCAAACCATATCTTCTGGAAGAAGCTTATGAGGTCGTTGCCTCTCTTGATGAAAATTGTCCAGATGAAGTCAAAAAGGAACTCGGTGATCTACTTCTGCAAATCGTCTTCATGACTGAGATATTCAGAGAGAATGGTCATTTCGATTTTAATGACGTTGCAGATTCGATCAGCAAAAAATTGATCAGGAGACATCCCCATGTTTTCGGTGACAGCAATGAAAAGGACCTGTTGAAACTCGACAGACAATGGGATGCAATCAAACAATCAGAGCGCGAGGTCAAGCATCAATCTGTCGTTGGACACATTCCAGGGAACCTGCCCGCACTTCTTCAGGCCCAGAAAATATCTGATAGAGTTGCCGGTGTTGGTTTTGACTGGAATAACATCGATGATGTTTTTGAAAAATTGACCGAAGAACTAGAAGAACTGAAAGAAGCCATAACTGCGAAAGACACAAAAGCTGCCAGCGATGAACTTGGAGACCTGTTATTTACAATAGTCAATATTGGCAGACACCTGAACATTGATTGCGAAACCTCATTACTACAAATGCTTGACCGTTTTAAATCACGTTTTCAAATAATGGAAGAAACACTCAAAAAAGAAAGTAAAGACATTAAACAAACCAGCATCGACGAACTTGAGTCATTGTGGCAGAAAGCCAAAGTGATTTTAGCAGCAAAATCATAAAAACTTCAGTAAATCAGCCTCTTGCAACGCATCTTAAAGTTTTCCACAAAAATTGTGGATAAAGTGTTAGGAAGGTTGTGTATAAATACCAAGGGTTATGATTTACGAAGGAGACTGTCGTTTTGCACAAAAAATAGTCAATATAATTTATTGTTTATTTTCAAGTATTTAACTATCATAAGAACTGTCGACACTGCAATTATCAAGAAACACACTATCTTCAACCATATTTCTCAATTATAGGTACTATCGTGTTCTTTAAGCTCGCATTCCTGTTTATAACCATCCCTATTTGTGAGATTTTCATCTTTCTGGAAGCTGGAAGCCTCATCGGCCTATGGCCGACACTATTAACGGTCATTTTTACTGGAATTGCCGGTGCTTATCTTGCCCGGACCCAGGGTTTTGATCTGTTGCAAAGAATACAGAAAAGTATGGAACGGGGAGAGTTGCCGACACATGAACTGATTGACGGTGTATTCATCTTGACCGGAGGCCTGCTTTTACTGACCCCTGGATTTCTAACCGATCTGTTCGGCTTTATCTGCCTGACCCCTTTTTCACGCGAGCCTATGAAGCAGATTTTGATGCGATGGTTTAAAAATAAAATTAATCGGGGAGAAATTACAATAGACGGCTTTTAGCGAAGCGCAGGTCAGGCTGCGAGGATGGTATGCATATCGGCAAGATAGGGTTCAATATTCTCGTCTTCAACCTTCTTTTCAATAACCGAGTTACGATCAAAAGGCTTCTCAGCAATCAGTGGCTGAATTAATTTAACACCAGAGATCCCGCCGGAAAGAAAGACAATACCGCAAATGAGGGGCAAAACGACATTTGAGACAAAGTGCAAGGCCAACCCCCTGCTCCGGCCCCAGATTTTCTTCATGGAGGTCAATCGGTAAAATTCATTCTCTGACATGATTCGCAAAAGAGAAATCACGGTCACAAAAAAAGCAAAAATACCCATTGCAATGTAAGATTTCATTTCACTTAATCCTCCAGAACTTTTTTCATTTTATCGCTGAATGAATCAACTTACAAGTAGCCTGTTAGCTGCCAATAATTTTCACCAAAACCCTTTTACGCCGATTTCCGTCAAATTCACCGTAAAAGATCTGTTCCCAAGGCCCGAAATCGAGACACCCTTCTGAAATAGCAACAACAACCTCTCGCCCCATTACCGTTCTTTTCAGATGCGCGTCACCATTGTCCTCACCGGTCCGGTTGTGGGCATATTCAGATAAGGGTTCATGTGGTGCCAGATTTTCAAGCCATCTCTCAAAGTCACCATGCAAACCACGTTCATCATCATTAATAAACACAGAAGCTGTAATATGCATGGCGTTGACCAGGCAAAGACCTTCACTGATGCCACTTAACTCAAGGCAGGACTCAATATCCTGGGTAATGTTAATAAATCCCCTGCGACTTGGAACATCAAACCATAGTTCCTTCCTGAACGATTTCATCTTTGACTCCTTCCATGTATAATTAAACTGTGTTGCCAGACATCTTAACTTTTTCTTTCCAGGGCACTGCATGATCATCAACAGTAAAAAACGACATCTGATACTACTCTTCACTTCCATTCTGTTGATGACCGGTTGTGATGATACCCCTCGTGGGCAAACAGGCAAAAACATACCTGAGTCCAAGACGATTCAATCTGCTCATTATCGCAATTTAACAGACATTTACAATTCGTTTTCATACCAGTGGGAGAATCTTGACCAAGGCGTTCCGCCGCTGCTTTTACGTCGTTTCCCAACAGACATACACCTTATCCGATCAACCAAGGCAAAGAAGAACTTCTTCTTTCAATCGATTCTGCCCTTAGCCTTGCTCGGTAATGAGGAGATAAAACATCATAAAAACACCATCAAAAACTTTTTCAAGATCTACAATAACGGCGAAACACTCGCACTGCATCAACACGAAGAACTGATCAAGATCCAGCGCTATTACAAAATCAAGGGAGATGTATTACAAGATCCGAAAGCAAGAAACCGGCTATTAAAGAGAGTCGACATTATCCCCACGTCTCTCATTCTTGCCCAGGCCGCCAATGAATCAGGTTGGGGTATGTCTCGATTTGCCCAACATGCCAACAATATTTTTGGTGAATGGACATTTACTCCCGGCACCGGACTGGTTCCAGAAGGCCGCCCGGCGGGTGAAACTTATGAGGTTAAAAGGTTCCCGGATCTCTATGCCTCCATCAGATCTTATCTGCGCAACCTCAACACCCACAATGCATACCGTTCGATGCGCAACAAACGGTGGCAAATGAGGGAAAATCATTTGCCGCTGACCGGATATGCACTGGCCGGTGAAATGAGGTATTACTCAACCAGAAGAGAGGCTTATGTTGAAGAGATCAGGTCGATGATCAAGGGGAATAAACTGGAAAAACTGAACTATGTCACCCTGCTGCCTGCTGCCAAACGTCCGCAGACTGAAAAAACCCCAATAAAAGGCGGAATAATGAGCAGTCAGGACAAAATATCTCGTCAATCAAAAACCTGATTTCAGACGAAACCAGGGATAACTGAACCAGGCCCACCCGGACCCATCCTTAAGCGGAACCGTCAGTGTATACTTGTTTCTACGCCCGGCAAGCGGCTTCGTTGCCTGGACCTTGATGACTCCGGCGGCTGCCGAGTCTGATATCAACTCGAGTTCATTATCACCCTGCACAAATCCCTGCAGTCGT
>JBFFPW010000097.1:0-6071 GCA_041573815.1 Desulfuromonadales bacterium | reverse complement strand
CTAAGCGATGATCCGCCTTTTTTGGCGTGAACAGCTTCAACACTGGCATTCAGAGATAAGACCTTCATCTCGGCACCGAAGCGTTCAATTTCTTCAACCAACGACGTCATCTCTTCTGCAGCACAGACCACATTAACAACAGCCTGCAGCGACTTCGATGCCGTATCGGAATTTTCCACCAGAATTGTTGTAACGGACTCAATGGCCGGCTCAAGAGCAGCAAAATATGTCGCCCCATCCGCTTCAGTCGTTCCGGCCAAAGCGCAGGTGTCTTGTGTCAGTTCAGTGACACTTGCCGATAGAGCCTGCAGACTCTCGATAATGCGCCAGACCGCCGCGGACAGTTCATTGCGCGCATGGTTCAACTGCTCCGACTGCAAACGACACCCTTCGGCGACAGCCATTTCTATTGTCTTCTGCATCGAGGGGTCAACACCAAAGCAAAGATCAATTTCGCGACCGAGAGAATCTATTGTCTGACTGACATGTTCAATCTGCTGGCGAGTTATATCGTGGAACTGCATTGAAGAGACGATCTCACCAATGTTTTTGGAAATATCGGAGGAGCAAGTAGCGATGCCCTCGGATTTGCCGGCGGCCCGATCATGGTTTACACCCAATTCGACCAGGACAGCACGGGCATGATCGACCGCCTCTTTTGCCCGCGATGACTGACCATTATTAAGCGCTGATTCATTCTTCAACGCTTCGGTACTCAGTTTCTGCAGTAAAGCAACCTGATCAATAATCGCCTCCATGTTACCGGCGATCAGAACAGCCAGGCGACGCAAACTATCTGAAAGAACCGAACTGTTTTCAGAACCACTCTCGACGTATCCGGAGCATTCGACCCGGGTCGTAATTCCGACAACCTGC
This sequence comes from Desulfuromonadales bacterium, assembly GCA_041573815.1. Classification (GTDB taxonomy): domain Bacteria; phylum Desulfobacterota; class Desulfuromonadia; order Desulfuromonadales; family UBA2294; genus BM707. The sequence goes on along the minus strand of JBFFPW010000097.1, from coordinate 5,195 downwards.
AAGGTTTTAGTAATTTTCTGAAATGACTTCAGTGGTTTTTGCAGATGAACCAGTGCTTGACAGATCGCCTGTAATGACTCTTCATTCTGCTGCGATGATGTTTTAATTTCACCGAGAAAAATGCTCATTCTTTCAACCAGGAGTTGCAAGCGAGTGACGTGCTCAGCAGCACCATCACCAAGAAGTTCCTCGGCGATCCGGCTGGCGGTTGTCGAAACTTCGTTAGATCGTTGATAAAAACCATGCAGTGCTTCGCCAATTTGCAAAAAGCAATTTTCAGTCAGTGCATGCAGTTCGATCAAACGACGACCCGGCGACCGCAAATGGGACTGCCAATCCTGCAGGCCCCACTTGGCTGGTGTTTTCGTTTCCGTGTCAGTATGATCAAAAGCTGTTGCCATCAGTCCGCCTTAAATTACTGCCTAAATTAAAAAAACACTCATCAACTCGGTGCATCACTTGAAAACAGATTGAATCAAGCCTGAAATTTGCTCAGGAACAAACGGCTTAACGATATATGCCGACACACCGACATCACGTGCGACAATACGACTCTCTTCGGTAGACTCACCGCTCAACATAATAATCGGCAGAAATTCATATTCAGAACGACTGCGTATGTTACGAATGAGTTCAAAACCATCCATGTTCGGCATCGTCAAGTCAGTAATAACCAGGTCAACACGGTTGTTATCCAGACACTTGAGAGCATCAACACCATCGTGCGCTTCAAGGATCCGGTAAAGATCTGGTATCAGGGCAAAACGGATCATCCGACGAGCATAGGCCGAGTCGTCGACAACCAGAATTGTCCGTTTCTCTTGACGGCCTATATCTTGATTATTTTCAGCTGGCACTTTCATTATTATTGATATGAATATCAATGATCGTGCCAAAAAAAACTTATCGCCCCCTCTAAATAAGGATCTTGATTTTTCATCTTATATTTCGATGAGTTACAGCGAAAATCCAGTCGGAATGATCTGCGAACTCCATTTTTCCCAAGAAGAGCCGGTGAGTGTGAATGTGCCAGTAGAATTTATGGCACACTCCCATGGCAACAAATGTGTGTCAGGGAACAAAATGCCTTACAACTCATTATCATCAATACCAAATTCCTCAATTTTACGATAAATTGTCCTGCGGCTGACGCCAAGCAGGTCGGCAGCTCGACTCTTGTTCCCCCTGGCGGAACGTAAAGCATCAAGAATACCATCACGACTGGCGGCATCTGTTTCAGGTGAGAGGTCATGATCATCTATCGCCTGTAACAGATCTTCAGGAAGATGTGCGGTTGACAGGATGTCTTCGCGACAAACAATAAAAGCATGTTCGATGACATGTTCAAGTTCGCGAACGTTTCCGGGCCAGTCATAATTCATAAAACAGTTCATGACGGCATCCGAGACACCCGTCACCTGTCGTTTGAATTTATTGTTGTACTTGCCGAGAAAGTGTTCAACCAGCAAAGGGATATCTTCGGTCCGTTCTCGTAGCGGTGGTATTCTGACCTCGACAACCTTAAGTCGATAGTAAAGGTCCTCTCTGAATTCACCAGCATCGACCTTTTCCTTCAGATTCTTGTTCGTTGCAGCGACGACTCTGATATCAACCTTGATCGGCTCATTGCCACCAACCTTTTCGATCTCCCTCTCTTGCAATACCCTTAACAGCCGCACCTGTAGTGCAGGAGAGATGTCACCGATTTCATCAAGGAAAATAGTGCCGCCATCAGCTTTTTGGAACCGACCGACCTTATCTTGCATCGCGCCAGTAAAGGAGCCCTTAACATGGCCGAACAACTCGCTTTCCAAAAGGTTTTCCGGTAAGGCGGCACAGTTCACTTTAACCAATGGCTTGGCCGAACGAACGCCGCGAAAATGAAGTGATTCCGCTACCAGCTCCTTACCGGTGCCACTCTCCCCGATAATCAGAACGGTCGAATCAACATTGGCAAGCGTTTCAATAAGACTGTAGATATTCTGCATTTTCAGGTTGGCGCCGATCAAGCGATCAAAATTTCGTCGTTCACTTAAATCTCTTTCCAGGGAATCAAGTCTGGTTTCATCGCGGATGGTCAGCACAGCGCCCAACGCTTTTTGCGCCTCATCAAGCAAGGGGCTGGTTGTCAGGCTTAGCACTTTTGGTGCCTCTGACTTTAAAGCCATTTCGACCCGGAATACGTCGGTCGGTTTGGTTGTTTTCATGCTATTTCGGACCAAATCAATACAGGCCGGATTTTCAACAATTAACTCTTCCAGTTTAAGACCCACAACATCTTCGCATTCAAAAATGATGCGAGCCGAATCGTTCAAATCGGTAATCACCATCTCCTTGTCGACGGTAATGATCCCTTCTTTTACACTTTCAAAAATTGCTTTTAGACGGGTCCTGAGGATTTCTTTCTGATCGATCAAGTTTTTATGGGCCAGTGCTTTTGTGGTAATCCGCACCAAGGTTTCATGACGGACCGGCTTGGAAATATAGTCAAAAGCCCCTAGACGTACCGCTTCAGTCGCCGTTTCCAGTTCTGGCGATCCCGTAATCATAATGACCGGGCAGTTTGGCAATTTCTCCTTGCAGATGCGCAAAAGATCGATGCCACTATCGGCACCGAGCATGATATCGAGGAAAATCAGATCAAAGTCAGCAGCATCTATCTTTTGCGTGCAGGCGTTAATCGAATCGGCAGTTTCAACCTCATGGCCCTCATCTTTAAGAAAAGCATCAAAAGTAAAACGGATGCTCTCCTCGTCATCAACAACCAGTATTTTCGATTTCATTATTTTTCCTTGCCTGCCACAGGCAGTTCAATTGTGACTTCAGTCCATTCGCCGTCACGACTCTCAATCCGGAAATCACCCTTGTGATTTTCTATAATTTCATGACTAATGCTCAAACCAAGACCAGTACCAACTCCGGCTGGCTTCGTAGTGACAAAGGGGTTCATGACTTTTTCCAACATTCCCGGCGGGATTCCAGTGCCATAATCCTTAAACTTCACCTGTACATAGTTATTACTTTTTCTCTTGATCTGACACATGACAATTTCAATCAGTTTCTTCTCGTCATGTCCCGGGAACTTTTCATTCAGAGCATGACGCGCATTACTCAGAATATTCAAAAAAAGTTGTTGTATCTGCTGAGCTCGGGTCGAGATCATCGGTAAATTCTCTTCAATATCGAATCGCAGCAAAATCCCTTCTTTTTTTATTTGTGCTTCAGTCAAAGACAAGGCTTCTGATAAAACCTCGCTTAAATTTGACAGCCTCACTTCAGGTCCACCCTCACGGGCAAAGAAAAGCAAGTCCTTGACAATAACGGCAATTCGTTCGCCCTCTTTCATAATCCGTTCGGCGAGATCTGTTTCCAGATTGTTTTTTTCGAGGCGATTCAGCAAGATTTGTGCGTAATTAATAACGCCATTGATCGGGTTGTTGATTTCATGAGCTACGCCGGCAGCGAGCTCACCAAGTGAAGCAAGTTGGGCGGTGCGAATACTCTGTTGCTGCAGTAATTTCCGTTCGGTCACATCATGAAAGGTAACAACCGTACCGATCAGTTCACCATCCTTCTCAATGCGGTGCGCCCAGTACTCTGCGTAGAACCATGAACCATCAGCACGCCAGAAAACCTCATCGTCTGACTGGACAGACCCCTCACCTTCAGCGGCATGACAAATTTGACAATCATCTTGTGAAATATTCTCGCCATTTAATGTCGTATGATGAATTAATTCGTGAATATTTTTCCCAAGAAAATCACTATCATTTTCATAGCCGAGTATTTTCAGCGACGCCGGGTTACAGAACGTACAAACCCCCTTGAGATCAAGGCCGTAAATACCTTCGGCCGTTGAATTGAGTAACAACCGAACTTGCTCTTCACTTTCCCGCAATGCCTTTTCGGCATATTTTCGCTGAGTGATGTCCTCAGCAATAGCAATGGTACGATCAATGACCCCTTCTGAATTTTTAACGCCGATGACAGAGATACTAATGTGGACTGTTTGGCCGTTCTTCTTTACATAACGTTTCTCCATCGACAAACGCTTGATTTCTCCATTAAATATTTTATTAACGGCACGAATACTCTCTTCTTTGTCGTCAGGATGAGTAAGATCAATCCACGTTTTTTTTGCCAGTTCTTCCCTTTCGTAACCAACAATTTCACACAACCGATCATTAAACTGAACAAAACTGCCATCCTGGCGTCGTAAAGACATACCGATCAGACCAATTTCAAAATAATTCCTGAACCGTTCTTCACTTTCACGTAAGGCGGCGTCAGCTTTCCGCCGTTCGGTCACATCACGAACCAGGGCGAGGATAAGGGGCTCGTTTTCGAAGGTAAATGAACCGAGACGAATTTCAACGGGGACGAAAGAACCGTCCCTACATCGATATTCACCATCCAGGGTTAAAGTTTCGCCATGGCGGACAGAGTTCCAGATTGACAGTGAGGCAACTGGATCTTGCGATACATCAATATCCGACACCGACAATGTCAGCAACTCATCGCGCGTGTAGCCAAGCAAAACGCACGCCTGTTCATTGACTTCAACAAAACGACCATCCTGATCGTGGATATAGATTGCATCTGCCGCCTGCTCAACCAGACTGCGGAAACGAACTTCACTGTTCCGCAAAGCAATTTCAGAACTCTTCCGGTCAGTAATATCGAGAATGACCCCATACAGCCGTCGAGACTGATCAGAAGAACGAACAACATTTACCATATTCCGAACCCAGAGCATTTTGCCTGAGGAATGTATCATCCGGAATTCGAATTGGGGTGAAAGCCGACCGTCCGCCAGTCCCATGAAATAATCAGAAACCCATTGCCGATCGTCGGGGTGAACGTGTGTTTTCCAGAATTCAGGGGAATCAAGCCACTGCTGATAGGAGCAACCAAGAACTTCTGCACAGTGATGACTGACGAAGGTAAACGCACTTTGACCGACATCATACTCCCAGACGATACCCTCTATTGAGTTGACAAGATTACGAAATCTGGCTTCTCTTTCGATAATAGAAGTCTCACGTTCATGTACAGCCATCGACATCTGATTAAAACCGGAAGCGAGTTCGTCAATTTCTCGATAAGATTCAGCAGGCAAACTGATCTCGTATACGCCATCTGCCATCTTGTACGCTTCATCAACCAGCCCGGAAATCGGTCGCATCATTTTCCGG
>JBFFPW010000096.1:0-6159 GCA_041573815.1 Desulfuromonadales bacterium | reverse complement strand
CAAGGGTGAATCCGCCCGCGCAACATTGAATGCGGCCAGCGAGACCAGAAGGGTTGCGAGCATTGACGATGAGAGGCGAACGTTCACGCTGGTTAGATCGACAGCGGTTCGCGAAAAGTTATCTACACTATTAAATGACCAAGTCTGCCGCTTTGCTTGGTCCGTTAGGTTCCAGAAATGAATCTAGAGCCCGTAATTCAAGAAGAAACATCAGGTTGCGGTATTGCTTGTGTAGCAACGCTGGCTCAAAAGACCTACAAGGAAACTAAAAGAATTGCGAATGAACACGGAATCTTCGCAGAAGATGAAAAACTGTGGTCGGAAACAAAACATGTCAGAACACTGCTTGAAAAATTCAACATAGAAGCAGAACCGAACGAAACCAAATTTACCAACTGGGACAAACTGCCAGACCTGGCATTGCTATCGATTAAATATCGAATTGAAGAAGGTCGCCCCTTTTGGCATTGGGTCATATTCAAAAGAGAAAATAGTCAAAATGTGGTACTCGATCCGGCAAAATACTTGAAAGAAAATAAAAGAACTGACTTCGAAAATATGAACCCGGAGTGGTTCATAAAAATCGAAGAAACCTAGCAATCACATCAACCAGACGGAAATCAAGGTCTAAGCAATTTAAAAATCAACATGTGAAATTGCGGCATAGGTTAAAAAAAGAGTTTTCGCCGTTTCTCTCTACGATGAGCGGCAAAGGGGGTACGAATGAGAGCTAAAACATTTCTGTTTGTGTTTGTTTTTCTTGTTGCAGGCTGTGCATTTCATTCAAAACCTGAAAACAATCTGGAATTTAAAGAAATAGCTGATTTGCAGGAATTAGCGGGGGTGTACAAAAACAAAGGCAACCCCTCAGGCTTCCTCTCACAGAAGATATGGTCTGATATCACCAGGGTTTTCCCTGACATCAGGAATGTGAAGACTCTTGATACAGGCCATGAAAACATTGAGTTTATCGAAGTTATCTCGGTAAAAAACTCACTTATTGTAAAAGCCATTACTGATGGCTGTGCAGTTTATGAAGAAAAATATACCCTGGGAGAAGACTTTAAAATCAGTGATGGGAAAATCGTCATAAAAAGGGAATCGCATTTACTCTCCAGAGGCGCTGGCGATGTCCTGTTGGGTCCGAGCTATGAAGATATTACGATTGGAATTGATGCCGGCAAACACGGAAAGTCACGAAGTACAGGGTATGCCGCCGGCCTTGTTTTCATGATTATTCCCGTGGCAATTTCAGACTCGACTGAGATTCGCTATGAGAGAGTTCACAATAAACCTCAATATTTCAAAGCCTGCGGCAGCCGCAAACCACTCTCGGCAAACGCGTCCGGGGATACCCCTTTCCGGCCAACCTGAACAGCGCACCGCTGGTTGTTGAACAATAAAAAAGGCGCGGTCTCTTTTGAGGCCGCGCCTTGTTATCTCTTTTCGTACCAGATATCAGTAATCGCTGCTCTCTTTCTTCAGCACCTCAAGTTTTTCGATCACATCGCGACTCCCCTTCTGACGAGCCTCCATCTCCTCGAAGATACGTTGTGCCATTTCGGTAACACTTCCGACGGCTTCATCAATTTCACGAGATGTCTTTTTCTGACCAACTGTCGCTGCCGCCATATCATCGGCTAGCATCTTGATCTCTTCGATTGACTTGACGATACTCTGAATGCCCATCGTCTGTTCACGAGAGGCATTGGTCACATGTCCTGAAAGATCACCGAGGCTTTCGACCGAATGACTGACCGACTCAACCGCCCGTGAGACTTCCTTGGTCGATTTGCGGATTTCCTGGGTCATGACCATCGCTTTTTCAGAACTCTGGCTGATCTGTTTCAGGGAATTCTCAACGGTTTCCCCCAGGGTGACTCCCGATTCAACAAGGGATCTCGTCTGATTGACATGGGTGACGGACTGCCGGGTGAAGTCCTGGATTTCGGAAATAATCCCCTCGATGGCGTTGGTTGAATCCGCCGCCTCGCGGGACAGGGTTCGTACTTCCTCAGCAACAACACCGAACGAGAGCCCGTGCTCACCGGCCTGAGCAGCGATAATCGCCGCATTCAGAGCCAGAAGATTGGTTTTCTGGGTGATTTCGGTTATGACCTCGGTGATGTGGCCAATCTCTTCGCTCTTACTGGCAAGAGATTCGATAACCGATGCCGTCTCCTCAACGGAGTTGGAGATACCCTGCAGACCGGTCAGGTTATCAATAACCGCATCAACGCCATCTTCCGACTGTTTCAGAACGGTTTCGGCCATATCGTGAGAATGCTGACTATTCTCTTCGACCGATTTGATTGTACTGGAAATTTCAGTCATCGAGGCAATGGTCGCATTCATGAAATCACTCAACTGATCGAGATTGCGATTGACCTCTTCAATGGTCGCCGAGATCTCCCCAGCCGAAGAACGGGTATTATCAACCGAACTCTGGATAATCCCGGCGGCATTGGCAATGCCACCAATCGATTCATTGTTCGAAATCGATGCCCGATGCAGGTTTTCTTCGGCTTGTCGATGTTCTTCGCGGAAGCCGAGAAGCTCAGAAAATGATTGTTCAAGCTCCGTGGTCAGCGTTTCAACCCCTTCCATCAGGTTGATTTTGATAACAGCCGCCGAAACCTGCACGGCAAAAAGACGGATCGTATCAACATCAGTGTCCGTCAACAGTTGCCGACGCAGTTTATTATCGACACCGAACAGACCAATAACCTCACCTCGAACCGCTATCGGACAGATTATGAAATTCTTGGAGCGCAGGGCTTCAATCTCGTTGTAGGGAGGCTGAATATGAAACTCTTCCGGCAGGCGAGCGACATCTTCGATATTGAGAATACGATTTTCATCAACGCACTTGAACAGGGATCCGGCGGCTTCGTTCAAAGGCAGGGTTGTGCCAACGACGGAATCACCGACAACTCCCTTACTAGCGACAAACTCGATGTTATTCGCCTCACGGTTCACCATCAATACATTGACGCGGTCATAGCCAAGGATTTCATGCAATCCGTCAGCAGAAAGATGCAGGATCTCCTTTAAATCGAGAGATTTCTGCAGGTGCGTATTAATCGAGTGGAAATTCTTGATGTTCTGGTTCAGGGACTGAAAACGCTGCTCAAACTTCTCTTTTTGCACAGCAATTTCAAAATTCAGGCGATCGAGCTTCTCGGCCCTCTCCTTCATCTGCAGGATGAACTGGCCGATCATTGACCCGACATAGGCGAGGACGAAGGCGGTGCCGACGCCCATATAGAGATGCAGGGCAATCGCTTCATTGCTGCGAATAATCTCACCGAAGGCCTGGTCGAGAAAACCTTTTTCCGAATCTGAAAAAAGCAGGAGCCGCAGGATCGTCCAGCCGATCGGAGCAAATACGCCGAGCGCAAAGCCGATGAGCGTAAACATCCAGCGCTTATTGAGTGAATCAAAGCTGATTTTCTTCATGTAAGAGCCCTAAAATTGAATCGCATAAAATAGACAGGGAATGAAAAACTCATTAAAATTACGAGTACTTTAGTTTCTGCCTGAAAAATCGTCAAGGTATTTCAGCGACCCAGCTTGATGCCAAGCTCTTCTGCTGTTTCAACGAGTTCGCCATCTGGGTCAATAAGGTTCAGGTTGCCGACGGCATCGGCAATATCAATGAACTCAATATTGCGGGCATGCAGTGCGACCATTTTGCCAAACCCGCCCTCTTCGATCAACTGTACGGCCTTGACACCGAACCGGGAACTTAAAATCCGATCAAAAGGTGACGGCGTTCCACCCCGCTGCACATGGCCGAGCACCACAACCCGCAGCTCCATATCAAGCCCGAGACAGGATTCGATCTGCCGGGCAACGGCATGACCGATACCACCGAGACGCTCAACCCCCAGGTTTTCATCGGCGGTTTTCTGTACCACCTTGGTCCCTGCGGCAGGAACCGCACCTTCGGCAACGACAACGATGGAAAACAAATGCCCGGCGCTACCGCGCTTGCGGATCGCCGCACAGACACTTTCGATGTTATAAGGGATTTCCGGAATCAGGATCACATCGGCGGAGCCGGCAATCCCCGACTCGAGGGCAATCCAGCCGGCATCGCGGCCCATGACCTCAACGACCATGACTCTCTGATGGCTCTCGGCGGTGGTGTGCAGACGGTCCAGCGCCTCGGTAACGATACCGACCGCCGTATTGTAGCCGAAGGTAACATCAGTCCCTTTTAAGTCATTGTCGATGGTTTTCGGCACTCCGACGACTGGCATTCCGAGCTCACAAAGTTGCAGGGCAATCTTCAGGGTGCCGTCGCCACCAACAGCAATAAGCGCATCGGCGCCGAGGTCTTTGAAGTTTTTCAGGACTTTATCAGAGACATCCTCCAGGGTCGTTTTACCAGCGTGCTCAACCGGATAAGAGAAAGGATTGCCACGATTACTGGTTCCAAGGATGGTTCCGCCCCGCTGAAGAATCCCCCGTACCGACTGCTGATCAAGGAGGCGGTATTTCGGACCGTCAACCAGCCCATCAAAGCCATCCTTGATGCCAATGACCTTCCAGTTGCGCCGACCGGCCGCCCGGACAACGCCCCGGATAACCGCATTCAGTCCCGGGCAGTCACCGCCACCGGTTAATATAGCAATGGTTTTCGACATGGTATTCTCCTGAAAGAGACTTAAATCTTATTATGTTAACGCAGAGCCGCAGGCTGACGCCGCAGAGAAATTCAAAAGCAATAATCCAGGACTTTTAGGGTTAAATCTTTAGAACCCAACTTTTAAAGCTTTCTCTGCGTCTCCGCGGACGAAGTCCTGCGTTAAAAAAGCCTTTAGCCTTACTGCGTACTCTGCGAACACAAGAGAACGGAGTGAACGGGCGTGAGAAGAGCTTTAAACTATTTCACCTTTTTACTCTCTGTTGCAATTGCCAGCTTGCCAAAGCCGTTATTTTTGGCGCTGTCCATCAACTGAACCACCTGTCCGTGCTTCGCTTCCTTGTCAGCCATCAGCAGAAAGGTCATGTTCTGGCTTCGCTCACCATAGGTTTTCAGATGCGCCTGTAATGCCGCCAGGGAGATCTCATTTTCCTTCAAAAATATCTGCCCCTCTTTAGAGAGATAAATTTTAATCTCGTCCGGTTCCTTATCGGCAATACTGGTACTTGCTTCCGGCAATTTAATGGAAATGCCGGGCGTTTCGATGAATGTCGTTGAAATCATGAAGAATATCAGCAAGAGAAACACGACATCGATCATCGGTGTCAATTCGACCCGCAAGTCTTCTCTTTTTTTACGACGGAAAGACATATTAACTCCCCAGTCGATCAACAACCTTGAGGGCCTTCACTTCCAGGTCCAGAGAGATGCGATCAAGTCGTCCGGTGAGATATTTATGCAAGAGAATCGTCGGAATGGCGACTGTCAAACCGGCGGCAGTGGTAATCAACGCCTCGGAAATGCCACCACCGAGAGTCGCAGGTGTACCGACGCCCTGTACGGAGATGACCGTAAAGGCCCGGATCATGCCGAGAACCGTGCCGAGGAGACCGAGCAATGGCGTGATTGTAGCGATCGTTCCGAGAAGGCCGAGATATCTTTCAAGTGCAGCGATCTCGCGTGATCCGGTTTCTTCAACAACAGCCTTGATTTGCTCGCGAGAGCGACCCGCCAAACGGATCGCCGTCACGTAGACACGAGACAGCGGGTTTCCAAATCGCTGACAGGCCACTGACGCCTGCTCTAATTTATCGTCAGAAATTAAAGGGTCAACTTCATTCAGCATGTCCTGATTGTGCCGTTGAAACTTACGAAAACTCCAGATCCGTTCGAGAAAAATTGCCAAGGCCAGGACCGAACAGAACAGAATGGGATACATCAGCGGCCCACCTTTTTGAAAAATTTCGAGCATTAAAGCTACCTCCTGATGAAAAACTAACTATTATAGTAAATATAGCCGTAATATTAATTATTATCGGTATTTACTGAGGAAACGTCCGACTAGGTTTCTTTGGTTTCTTTGGTCTCTTCTAGCTGATCCTCTGCATCCGTCGCATGTTTCTCGGCAACAACAGGCTCTTCCGTTGACTGCACCTCGGTCTTTTCGGAAGATTTCTTATGGCTTTTACCAAGGTTCCATTTCCGACCACTCTTCTCTTTCTTTGCTT
>JBFFPW010000095.1:0-6164 GCA_041573815.1 Desulfuromonadales bacterium | reverse complement strand
CCTTTTAATGAGAATAATGTTGCAGGTTATGTCGGGGTAATCTTAATCTCAACCCGTCGATTAATCTGCCGGCCAGAATTGGTACTGTTATCGGCAATTGGCTGACTTTCACCGAAGCCAACAGTCGTGATTCGACCAGAGGCAACACCGTTCGCCAGCATGATGTTGCGCACCGCTTCGGCTCGTCGTTCAGATAGGGTTTGATTGGTTGACTCCGAGCCCGTACTGTCGGTGTGACCGGTGACGACGACCTTGGTTTTGTTGTACTCGGCCAGAATTGCCGCCATGCGGGCGACATCATTCTGGGCTGTGCCGCGCAGCATGAACGAGCCGACATCAAACTGGTTGTCGGATCGGAAGGTGACAAACAAGACATCACCCTGTCGGACGATGTTGACACCTTCAACCGAGGCCAGGGCATTACGCATCGCCTGCTCCTGTCGATCCATGTAATAGCCAATACCACCGCCGGCCGCTGCACCGACCCCGGCGCCAATAAGTGTTCCTTTGGTGTCTTTGCCGACAGCCTGCCCGAGCAGAGCCCCGGATGCTGCGCCGATCAGGGCACCTTTTTGCGCATTGCTCATGGGCTCAGCACATGCGGATATTAAGAAACAAATAGAAACCAAGGTTAATAATTTTTTCATTTTTCCCTCCGTAGGATTGTTTTCCCTGATTATACCCTGAAGATCATAGATGCAAAAGGGTGCTAAGCATAGTTATGGATAAACGATAAGGATTCTATATGGGCAGATGGTTCTAAATTAAGGTGACCCTTATAAATTAGCCAGGTGTTTTTTTGCTGTTGCAAGGAAATTGGCGGAGTCCTGTTCGAGTTCATCGTAGTTCTTTATCAGTTCGCCATAGCCTTCTGCCAACGGATTCTTGCGGCTTAATCGCTGACCTATGCGAACCAAGGCGCGCTCCATGACTTCGACTTCACGGTAGGATACCAGCCAGTTGTATTGGGTCATCCTTGGCGCGATCCCTTTAAGTCCGTCCGGTAATATGTCATTGTATTCTTCCAGCAGGTTGTAGGTTTCAGCAGCAAAATCCTCAAGTTTTCCATCCGCATGCTGCTGCCAGTTGCTGGCAAGGAAGTGATCATAAAAAACATCAATTAAAATACCGCGAAAATAGCTGAAGCGGGAGTCAATCCGTTCTCTACTGATTTTAACAACCGAGCTGTGCAGGGAGTAAGTGTCAACTTGCCGATGTTGCTGTAATCCTCTGATGATATCAGGGGGGTAGGGTAAGTCTTCGAGGCGGCCTTTGACAAAATCCCCCATCAAGTTGCCCAGTCGGACCATCGGTGATGGGTCGGATAGATAGAGATGGACCAGATAATTCATAACAGGAAACGTCCCTTTCTATCCATGGCAGCGTTGGTTTGAATGAAATCAATGTATATGCATGGAAATTTACCGCATCTATCCCCTAAAGCAAAGCTGTAACCGCCGCCTGACCCGTTTTTGCCGAGCCGAGTATGTCGTCGGCCATACGAATGTGCTCGACTTCCTGCCAGTTCAGACCGAGTAAGGTCGCACCGGCCGCATCGACAGCGACCGGGTCACTGCCGACAATTAATTTGCCAAGCGGAGGTTCACAGTGGGCACCGCCAAGATGGTATTCAGGCATGCCGATAGAAGCGTCTACAAAAGCCAGGTCTGGTGTCCTATAGCGGTTGAGATCAAAAACGGATTCATGCATCAGTGCGTGGAAGGCCGATTTCTTCCAGTACCCGCCCTGCTGGTAATGGCTGGGTGGTGCACAGCCGATCATGTTCTTCATCGAAACGGTAGCACCTGCCAGTGAGTGTGCCTTGAGTACAGGAGCTGATATGATGAAACTCTCAAAGAGGATTTCTGGCAGAAACATTTCCTTGAAAACAGCACAGTCAGAGTTTTCGAGCCGCCTCAGAGGAGCTTCATTGAGATCAATGAGCTTGATATTATGTCGAACGGCGAGGTGTCGATAGCCGAGCTCGAGAAAAATCTGATCAGTTGTCAGGTTGCGGTCACCACTCCCTTCAGCGATGAAAATTTCGCCGTCGCAGTTTTCCTGAATAGCCAGAACCAGTGCTTCTGCCAGGGCGACCGGAAAAGTGATCGGCGGCGGGGAGGCGTTGACCAGATTTGGTTTGATCAGAATCTTTTTTTGCTGTTGCAGAATGTTAAACGCCCCGGCATTGGCCAGGGCGGAGTAAACAGATTGTTCAGGTGAAATGTATTTTTCGATGTGACAGGGTTGCGTAGCCATCTACATCATCAGGATCTTGTTTTTCAGGATCAGGATCTCGAAAGACATGGCCATTTTTGCAGCAAGCTTTTGTAGTTCGAGAAGCTTGGCCGGCAAGTCGGCTTTTTTGTCGTCGATGTAGATAACCGTGACCACCCGGCCCATAACAATAACTGGTACCAGCAGTGCTGTCGTTGGCGGATTGCCGCCCATCAATTCGACCAGACGCATGTTGTCTGGGCTGGTTTTCGGAATTGGGCCGATATAGTAGCTGGCCGTGTCAATAACTGTTTTCAGAATTGAAGGATGATCAAGGGTGACCTGGAACATGCCGAAATCGGTGACCGGCTTGTCGTCGACGAACAGTTTCCAGCCCTGCACGACTTCACCTCGAATCTGGAACAGCGCTGCCCGGTCAACATCGTGGCCAAGGTGGCGGATAAGGCTGTCGGCAATGTCTTCGCGATCGGCCGGGTCGGCAAGATGTTTGAATACTTCTTCAATCGGATAGGAGTCAATATCTTCTGACCCCTCTTCGATGATATCAGCTTCCGGTAGCTCGACGACTTCTTCTATGACCGGCTCAGGCTGTTTCTCTTCCGGTATAGGCTCGGCCGCTACGGTTTCGTCGGCATCATCGTCATCTTCAAACTTGATGGTTCGGGATGATTTCTTTTCAACGGTTGGTGCCGGCTCTTCAGTAATCTCTTCTACTTCTTCAATCTCTGCTATTGCGGCTTCAGCTTTCTTCGCGTCTTCCTCAGCAGCAGCTTTTTTTTCAGCTTGTGCTTTGGCATCTGCAGCTTTCTTTGCTTCTTCTCTCTTCTTTTGTGCCATTTGAGCTTTTTTCAGGTTCGGTGCCGCTTCGGCCGGAACTTGTTCTGGCGTAACTTCATTGCCGACTTTATCCGGTGTTGGCTCGCCAAGATCGCCTTCAACTTTCTTACTGACCTGGACGTACCTGATTTCACGGGGGATATGATAGTATTTTTCCAGCGCCAGAATCAGGCGAACCTCGGCAGCGACCGCGGGTCGGACTATGAAGCCGGTTCGAAAGGAGATTTCGTCAATCGCTTTTAAGTCCGAAGGGTTTGCCATGACCAGGGTGAGCTTGCGGTGGTCAAGTTGCAGGGGTACGACCTGGTACTGTTCGGAAATATCACGGGGAATGAGCTTGATGACATCATCGGGAATGTTCTGGAGCTCTTCGCCGGAAACGAGAGGGACGCGCAACATGCGGCTCAAGGTCTTGGCGATATCATCTTCTCGGACGAAGTCGAGTTCAATAAGGTTGGTACCAAGTTTGCCACCAAAAATAACCTGATACTTCAGTGCTTCCTCGAGTTGGTGAGGGGTAATTACACCCTCTTGAACGAGGAGTTCACCGAGTTTCATTGCCGCTGCCATACTGCCCCCAACAATAAATTAGAAAAATATTTAATAAGTAAATACTGAATCAGAGTATTTAAAACCAACTGAACCTAATAGTCAACCGTTTGCTTCGACTCTTCTGAAATATTCTTGCCGACACCAATGTTCGGTTTCAATCATTGAATCAATCGCATCACGAAACCCGTGCTTGCCGATAGCGAAGACCCCGTGACCAAAAACGATGACTTTCCCCTGCGTGCCGATTACAGGTGAAATTTGCTGGGCCAACCCTCCGGCGCCGACTTCTCCAGCAACAATGGGGATATTGCCGATCTGTCTGACGTGTGGGCAGTCGCGCCAGCAATCTTTGACGGCGCAAGATTCAGATTCGCACAGCATGCTCATGATGACGGCAAACTTTGGGTGACCGTGCAGCAGGGTCTGGGCGCCGCTTTGTTCATAAACCTGTCGGTGAGCCAATAGCTCACTTGAGGCTGTGATGCCACAGGTCGAGCTGTTGTCATTTGGTACCGGGTCTATACAGCCATCCAATTCGTCGAGCGATGCGGCGGTTTGCGATATGTAGATTGTGTCGCCCAGTTTGCAGCTGATATTGCCGAAAAAGGAATCGACCAGGCCAAGATCAACGGTTATTTTGCCAACCTTGGAAATTTCATGGTATATCGCTTCGCTGCAGTTCAATTCTCCGGCTGAGCGGATTCCTGTCGGCGGCTCGTCAAGATTTCTCAGCCAATTATTGCGTAAAGAATTGAGAGCCTGGTGGTCATCAGCCGTGAGTTGATTTTTGTTCAGCAGGTCGAGCAGGTATTTAACAAAGACAGCATGGAAAACCGAGGAGATGTTGATGTAGGCTTGCTCTGGGGTAACGGCGCCGATGGCAATAATACCAATGCCCTCAACCAAGATTCCCTTGCGGCTGGCGAGTCGTTGTGCCAGTTGGTCTGTTGGGTCTGCTTCGAGATCCTCGTGCCGAACGAAAGGGATGTCATGTAAAAAGGTCCTGGTCTCGGTGTCGCGGGGGACCAGGCAGTTTTCGCCCGGGAGTGAACTGCGAATCAGTAAATCGCCGAAGGGGAGCGTCGGCTCAACGAGGGCGATTGAGAGAACATTCAGCTTGGCAATAAGGTTCTGCCCGAGATGTAGCAGGTCATCGGCGCCCTGGCCGATAATGGTATCGTCATTGACCAGAAGAGCCATGCGGCCAGGTTGCCCTGTCCGGTCCTGTTCGAGCTTCTGCAGAAATTTTTCAACTTGTCGGATCATGGTTGCTCCGCCAGGAAGTTCGCATTTTTGATACGGCCCTGATCGTCCAGCCCCCGTATCCGATAATATTTTTGCCGTTCTTCCTTAAAACGGGTCTGGTTAATCGGCTTTATGTCTATGCCCTCGCCACTACTTCCGGCTTCTGAGAAGAATCGTTTCGGGAGCATGTCGTCAGTTTCAATGAACCCGTTTTGCTGATTATAGAACCTTTCAGTCAAGTAGATCCTTTCGCCGATTTGAATCAGGTCCAGCGGTGAGTACTCGCACCCGGTTACACCGGAAAGCGATTCGGCATACTCTTCAAGCGAAGCGCCGAAAAAAGAGAATTTGCAGGCGACCAGAGAGTCGATGGCTGCATGGCTGTCTTCGGCAATTTTGTTGATTCGACCCTTGCCGGCAAAGGAGAAGCGATCGGTGGCAACCGGTTTGCGTAAGATTTCATGCGAGATCGGACAGGCATGCAGATGACAGCCGCCATGGTTGCTTGTGCAATAGGCCAGCGCCATCCCATAGGCGCCGCGTGGATCATAAGCTGGCAATTCCAGTGACTTGACCGACATTGAAGCGTCGGGCTTCCTCAGGTGATCGGCGAGCCGTTTTGAACCGAGGGCCAGGAGTTGGCCGTCATTTCTTTGATAGGCGATATCGTGTAGTAGCGTTTTGATCTCATCGCTGGTCGGGGAAAATCCCTTGATTTCAGCCCAGGCGGAAATTGTTGCGGCAGCAGAGATCGGGTCTATGCCCATATCGTTGCATATTGTATTGGCCTGGATAATGGAACCCAGGTCGTGATTGTCAAGTAGCGCACCGAAGTGCGAGATGCCTTCATATTCCGGCAGCTGCTCTCCTTCGGGTGTTGTTTTCTTGCATTGGATTGGGCATTTGCAGCACCCGGTTTTTTGCGCATTGAATGCGTGACGGATCGCCGGCCCGGAATATTTTGATGCCCCATCAAAGTGGGTTCTCTGGAAGTTGTCCGTCGGTGTCATGCGTCTTTGGTTCATCAGGTCGACCAGTGCCGGAGTGCCGTACTCGGCAATGCCGAGTTCACCGAGGAGAAAAGGCGATGCCCGGAACAGGCGCATGATGTCCTGTTGTGCTTTTATGACGCGTTCCGGTTCGGCTATGGCGGTTGTTTTGTCACCATTAACGACAATCGCTTTCAGATTCTTGCTGCCCATGACGGCACCAAGGCCACCCCGCCCGGCAGATTCTTCTCCATCCATCATGATTGACGCATAAAGGACCCTGTTTTCGCCAGCCGGGCCGAT
>JBFFPW010000094.1:0-6170 GCA_041573815.1 Desulfuromonadales bacterium | reverse complement strand
TCGATGGTCTTCTCGATTTCAGCCATGTCAAACTTTTTCCGCAGATTGATGACCGGAACTACCGATCCACGCAGATTGATAACCCCCAGCATGTAGGCGGGAGCCTGCGGCACCTTGGTAACTTCGGCAAGGTCGAGGACCTCTCGCGCTTTGCTGACATCTATGCCGAACAGGTCATTCCCAAGCTTGAACGTCAGGTACTGTTGCGTATCTGAGGTCAATAATTTTTCTTTCATAAGAACTCTCCTTTGACGGCAACCTGATTAATATTGTTCAAATTCCCGGTCGAGCCTGTCGGCTTTGCTGGCCGCAAATTGGTCCGATAACTCGAGGTTGACACCGTTGGTGGAGCCATTGCCTTTATTACTCGGGGCCGGCGCATGGATTTTCTGCCCTTCTTGCTGGAGCAGGTGCCTCTTGTCGGCGACAATACGGCGGCCGTTGCCGACATTGAAGAATGAAATCATGTCGTTCAGTTGATCCGACTGGCTGGAGAGTTCTTCGGCGGTCGAAGCCATCTCTTCGGCAGAGGAGGCATTCTGCTGGATGACAAGGTCGAGCTGCTGGATCGCTTTGTTGATCTGGTCGGCACCGGCATCCTGCTCACGGCTGGCGGCGGCGATTTCCTGAACCAGATCGGCTGTTTTCTGAATGCTCGGTACCATGGTTTCCAATGCCTTGCCGGCAGCTTCTGCGACTTCAACGCTGGAAACGGGCAGTTCGCTGATTTCGGCAGCGGCAATCTGACTCCGCTCGGCCAGTTTACGAACCTCGGCGGCCACAACGGCAAAACCTTTGCCATGCTCGCCGGCCCGGGCTGCTTCAATAGCCGCGTTCAGCGCCAACAGGTTGGTCTGACGGGCGATCTCTTCGACAATGTTGATTTTTTCGGCAATCTCCTTCATCGCAACAACGGTACGTGATACCGATTCACCGCCATTTTGAGCTTCGACAGCTGTTTTGGTGGCGATCTTTTCAGTCTCCATCGCGTTGTCGGCGTTCTGACGGATATTGGCGTTCATCTGTTCAACGGAGCTGGACGCTTCCTCAGCCGATGCGGCCTGCTCGCTTGCTCCCTGTGACATCTCTTCGGAGGATGCACTCATCGCCTGGGTACCGGTCGAAACATTTTCGATGGCGATCTGGACGTTGGTGACAACATTGCGCAGATTCTCAGACATGTTTTTCAGGGCAATCATCAACTCGTCTTTTTCCGAGCGGGGCTCAATCTCTTGTGTCAGGTCGCCTGCGGCGATTTCCTTGGCCGATCGTGACACGCTTTTCATCGACTCGGCCATAGCCAGCATTGAAGTCAATAACTGGCCGGTTTCATCTTTGCCGATATTTTCTATTATGACGTCGACATCACCGATTGCTAGTGAGTCGGCAACACTGACGGCTTCGGCAAGAGGTTTGGTAATGGAGCGGGCGAGCCAGATTGCAAAACTGGCGAGAATGAGCACGACGATGACAATTGCTATGGAGAATTTAACGGCGCTGGTTTTGAACTCGGCATCTACGTCGTCGACGTAAATACCCGAGCCAACAACCCAACCCCACGGAGCAAATTGTCTCACAAAGGAAATTTTTGGTTCTTTTTTGCCGGTATCCGCTTTTTCCCAGACGTAATTGACGTATCCCTGGGTCTTTTGTTTGACGACGTTGACCGCTTCAACGAAAAGGTAGGTTCCGTTCGGGTCCTTGAAGTCGCGCAGGGATTCCCCTTCCAGTTTGCTGTTGTAGGGGTGCATGATCATGCGCGGTTCCATGTCGTTGATCCAGAAGTAGTTGGTTTCGTCGTACCGCATGCCGCGCAGGGTGTTCACCGCGGCACTCTGTGCCTGTTCTTCCGTCAGCTCACCAGTTTGAAAAGCTTTGTAGTAATTTTCGACAATCGAATGGGCGCTTTCAACGAGGTCGTGTGTTTTGTCTTTTCTGTCTTCCAGCATCCCGGCCTTGTTTGTCAGCAGAACGACACCGGCCAGAATAATAATGGTCGCCAGGCAGGTGATAACCAGAAATGACAACTTGTGGTAAATTTTCAAATTCTTGAATGACATCTAACTTTCTCCTTTTAAACAGTTCTGTTTGATATGGTGAAGTTTTTTGGGGCATTAAATTTAAAGTGAAACATTTCATGTGGTATTTATTACCAAGGCAATCCAGCGCTAACATCAGCAAGCATAATGCCAAAAAGTTTTCATGTGCTTAAGTGCACGGAATTATTGGTTAATGTGTTAGTTTTTTGTTAATAAGGATCGTTTCGAAAGTGTGCCTCAAGGTTAGGCTGCACTCATGAAGCTTGGTGGCACGGAGGTGTTCTTTACTGTTTTACTTGTTAAATCAGGCTTTTGCTGCGCCTGACACATGTTTGCACACAATGTGTCAATGTTTTGCGGTGGTGTAATGAACAGCACGATTTTTTATGACGGCTCGCCGGCGCGCTGACTTTTTTCTGCCTGGTTGCTGTGTTCAAAAAAAGATCGGCACCGGTTCAAGGTGGGTAAATGCGTCTCAGATGCTGATAGAAAATCCGGATTTCCCCCAGGCAATTTTTATCCTTTGAAGATCTATTCCTGTTATAGTATTTTCAACGCAATGAAAAGCAATTTTACGGTGGGAATAGATGGACGAAGAATTTCAGGATTTTGTTGATTTTGAGGAGAGTCGGAACCTGGATCTAGCGCAAATTTCGCTCGATCGGGGTGACGACGCTACCGCTCTCGATCTCGGTGAGGAGTATCTGGAGAAGCATCCTCTCAATATCGAGGCTCTCAATATCTGCGCCGTCGCAGCAACCAACCTGCGCGATTACCCCAAGGCAATGATCCTGTATCGGACCGCCCTGACTTATGACCCGAAAAATGGTGCGATCCATCACAACTTCGGAGTTCTTCTCGAGAAGCTGGGCCATTTTGAAGAGGCGCTTGGGCATCTTGATAAATCGTTGGAGTTGCAGCCTGATTTTCCGGAAGCTTATATTAATCGGGGTAATATTCTTGATGAACTTGGGAACACCGAAGACGCTCTGCTGATGTATGATGAAGCACTCCGTCGGATGCCGGATCCTGCTGAGGCTTATTATAACAAGGGGTATGCTCTGAATCGCCTTGGGCGTTATGAAGAAGCGGTCGAGAGCTTTAAACTGGCGATTGAAGCAAATCCGTCCGATTCGGCTTGTCTGAACGGGCTTGGTTTTGCTCTCTCCGGTCTGGGCCGGGACGCTGAGGCGGTTGCTTACTACGATCAGGCCATTGACAAGCACTCCGACTCGGCGACCTTTTTTTATAATCGAGGACTGTCGCACATCCGTCTGAAAAATGTCGATAGTGCGTTGGCCGATTTTGACCAGACCTTGAAGATTGATCCCGGGTTCGGTGAAGCCCTTTTGGAGAAAGCGACCCTGCTTTTTGATAACGATCGGCCCGATGAAGCTTTTGCTGCCCTTGATGCCGCTGACAAGATTGACCCCGAAAACCCCGACGCCCCTTTTTATCGGGCGATACTTTATGAACGGCAGGGAGATCTGGAGAGTGCCCTGAAAGAACTGGAAGTCAGTTTAAGGCGCGATCCAAGCTCTCTGTATACTTTAAATAATAAAGGCAATGTCCTGATGGATCTTGGCCAACTCGATGAAGCGTTGGCCTGTTTTGATGCAATCCTGCAGCAATCGATCCATTATCCCCTGGCACACTATAACCGGGCCTGTGTTTTTGCCCGACAGAGGAAGGTTCAGGAAACCCTGAACGAACTTGACATTGTCTCTCGTCAGGACGTCCGTTTGCTGGAGGACGCCGGAAAAGATCCCGATTTCGAATGGCTACACAACAATCCCTCTTTCCAGAAATTGATCAGCCCGAAAAAAGCCTGAAAGATACCGGAGATAAACCGCTCGCCTATGTCGAGCTGCCGGTTCATGGCATGAGCTGTGGTAAGTGTGTCGCCAAGGTGACGGACGTTTTGCTGGCTACGGCCGGAGTTGCGAAGGCCGAGGTCTCTCTCGAGGAGTCGTTGGCCAGGATTCATTATCTGGCTGACAAGACAACACCTGAGCTTCTGGCTGCAGCTATTACCGCTGCCGGTTTCAGTCTGGAACCGGTGGAACCCGTTGTTCCGGAACCGTCTGAAGCCGTCACTGACGATTCTTCTGTCGAGAAATATCTCGAACAGGATACTGCTGCTGAATTCGAAGGCGAAGCGACGGAGGAGGTCGATCCGGAGCCTCCGCAGGATGTTATTGACGAAGAGGAAGTGGCTGCCCTTATCGCCCGGGACGAGCTGGAAGAATTCATCAGTGAGGTGCCACAGGAACGATTCCGTTTCAGTGTTTATGGTATGACCTGCGCCACCTGTGTCGGGACGGTGGAGAAAAAACTGGCCGCGGTTCCAGGTGTGGCCGATGTGCATGTCAACCTGGCCAATGAAACGGCCACAGTTTTCTACGACGCTTCCCTGACCTCGCCTGATGAACTGTTCAGGGTCGTGGAAACAGCCGGTTACAAGCCGGTTGTTGAAAGCGAAGCGTCCGCGGTTGCCGATCTGGATGCGAAACGGGAACTGCAATGGCTGGTCTTCGCGGCAATCCTTTCCTTGCCGATAATGCCTTTAATGTGGTTCCAGCCGTTCGGTCCGGCCACCCTCTGGGCCAACATGGCGTTGGCGTCTGTCGTCCAGTTCTCTGCCGGTTTGACCTTCTATCGCGGTGCCGTCATTTCGATCCGCAACATGGCGGCCAACATGGACGTTCTGGTGGCGCTCGGGATTACGGCGGCCTATGGATATTCAGTTCTTGCTGCCATGCAACTGGTCGGGTTGTCCGGTGAAGTTTTCTTTGAAACCAGTGCGATGCTGATTACCTTTATCCGTTTTGGCAAGTGGCTTGAAGCCAAAGCGAAAGGGCAGGCGAGCCGGGCCCTGAACGAACTTCTGGAACTGCAGGCGGATCGTGCGGTTGTGCTGGTCGATGGTGTCGAAAAAGAAGTCCCGGCCAGCCAAGTTCAAATCGGCGATATGCTGGTGATCCGACCTGGCGATCGGATTCCGGTCGATGGGGAAATTATCGAGGGGCGTTCTGCGGTTGACGAGTCGATGTTGACCGGAGAGCCGGTGCCGGTAGCCAAAGAGCCGGGTGACCCCCTGACGGGTGCGACCATTAATGGCGGCGGCCGGATGGTCATGCAGGCAACCCGCATCGGTGAGATGACAGTTCTGGCCAGCATTGTTCGCATGGTTGAAGAAGCTCAGGCTGACAAGGCGCCAATCCAACGAATGGCCGACAAGGTCGCCAATGTTTTCGTGCCGGTGGTGATCATGGTCGCCGGATGTACCTATGCCGTTTGGATTTTCAGTGGCGCCGATTTTGTTTTCGCTTTCAGGATGGGAGTGGCGGTCCTGGTGATCGCTTGCCCATGCGCTCTCGGTTTGGCGACACCAACGGCCATCATGGTCGGCAGCGCTATCGGCTTGCAGTCTGGTATTCTGATCAAGAAAGCCTCGGCACTGGAAAAGATTGCCCGTCTTGATACGTTGATTTTCGATAAAACCGGCACCCTGACGCACGGTGATTTCCGGGTGGCCGAGGTTGCCCATGCCGAGGGTGTGTCGAAAGATGAGCTGTTGCAGTTGGCTGCGGCGGCGGCCCGGGTCAGCAGTCATCCTTTGTCGCGGGCGATTGTTTCGTGGGCCGAGGAGAAGAAGATCAAGGTGCCGACTGCCAAAAACGGCAAGGAAGTCGGCGGTCAGGGTGTCTCCTGTGAAATTAATGGTGAGAAAGTCCTTCTCGGCAGTCGCAAGCTGCTTGAAGAGAATCACGTCAGCATGCGCGGGCTGGTTGTTTTGAGTCGCGAACTTGAAGGCGAGGGGATGTCGATTGTCTACCTTGCGGTCGAGGATCAGAACCTCGGCATTATCGGCTTACGTGATAAACCGCGTGAGGGGACCGCTGAAGCGATGACTCTTCTGCAACACGCGGGTCTCGAATGTATCATGCTGACCGGTGACCGACGAGAGCCGGCTGAAGCTGTGGCTAAACGGATCGGTATTGAAACGGTTGAAGCGGAGGTTATGCCGGATCGGAAACAGGACGTTGTCGCCAGCTATCAGGAACAGGGTCGGCAGGTCGGTATGGTCGGCGACGGCATTAACGATGCGCCGGCCCTGGCCCAGGCTGA
>JBFFPW010000093.1:0-6298 GCA_041573815.1 Desulfuromonadales bacterium | reverse complement strand
GAGAGAAGGCCGGGATTGTGCCAAAAGCTTGCCGGTCAAAGGCGGATCCTGAAACCAGGCAATGATTGCTCAAAGAGTATACGGGGAATTATTATGAACTTGATTGCAGGAACAAACTCAGAGGTGATGGCCCGGGCTACCTTTGCCGGCGGCTGCTTCTGGTGTATGGAATACCCCTTCGACAAGATCGATGGCGTCATCAGCACCACATCCGGCTATATAGGCGGCCACAAGGACAACCCGACCTACGAAGAGGTCTGCTCAGGCGAGACCGGTCACACCGAGGCGGTCGAGGTCGTTTACGATCCGAACAAGGTCAACTATGAGCAACTGCTGCAGATCTTCTGGCGCAACATCGACCCGTTGGCCAAGAACCGGCAGTTCTGCGATATCGGCAGCCAGTACCGTACCGCTATTTTCTACCATGACGCGGCGCAGAAAAAAGCGGCCGAAGTCTCGCTTGAGGAACTGAATCGGTCGGGTCGTTTCCAGCAACCGATTGTCACCGAAATTGTTGCCGCCACCACTTTTTTCCCAGCGGAAGAATACCATCAGGAATATTATAAAAAGAGTCCGATCCGTTATCAGGTTTACCGGAGTGGTAGCGGTCGTGATGGACGGTTGAAAGAACTTTGGGATGATGAAGCGGATGATCACTAGGCGGCAGAAGGTTTGAGGCGAGTTAGTTAAGTTGGGTCAGGCACTCATTCTATAAAGTGCCTGACCTTATTTAATTCGGTAGTCTCAGTTTGCAACATTGGTCCTTGATTGATAATTTGATTTAAAGTCGTGGGGGCCCGGCCCCATACGTCGGGTTCATTTCTTTGACAAGCCGCAAAGAAACGAACCAAAGAAATGGCTCGCCTGCGGCGGGCTTTTTTGTGCAGGTGCTATTGCTTCTGGTGAACGGAATTAGGTGGGAGATCGACTTGAGTCGATCACTGTCCGCCGCTGTGGCGGTCGCGGTCAGGCAACGTTCGAGTCAGCTCGCTAACTCGATTGTGCCGAAAGCAATGGGGGTAAGTCAAAGACTTAAAATCCAGAATTTTTCACTCCCGACGTGGTCGGGAATCCATCTTGATTGAGGCCTACATATAAAAAGGGGCCAGGTTTAAATACCTGACCCCGCGCATATTCTGATTTCCTGGCGCCTTCTGCGTCTTTGCGGTGAAAAGCCTTATTCGCCAGGCTCTTCTTCTTTTGGTGTCTCAGCTTTTGGATCCGTCTCCTCTTGCTCCTCCTCCGGTTTCTTGCCGAAAAAGCGGGCGACCAGGATGCCGACCTCATAAAGAACAAAGAAAGGTAGAGCCAGGGCGGTCTGCGAGAAGACATCGGGCGGCGTCAGCACAGCGCCGATGATAAAGCCGGTCAGCAGGGCGAACTTACGATTCTTGGCCAGCCACTTATGATCAACAATGCCCATCCGGGCGAGAAAAAAAATGACGATTGGCAGTTCAAAGACCAGGCCGAAGGCGATCAGTAGTTTGCTCGACAGAGAGAGATAGCTCCCCATCGACAGCATGGCGTTGATCTCGCCGCTGCCGGTCCCGAACTTGATGAGAAAAGTGAAGATGGTCGGAAAGACAAAAGTAAATCCGAAAAAAGTACCGATCCCGAAACAGAGTGAACTGGCGATGACGAACGGAAAGATGTATTTCTTTTCGTTGTTGTAGAGACCGGGAGCAATGAACGACCAGATCTGCCAGAAAATAACCGGCAAAGAGACGAGAAAGCCGGCCAGGGCACCAATCTTCAGATAGGTGAAAAACGGTTCGGTGGCGCTGATGAAGACCAGGGAACTTCCCTCCGGCAAGGCACTGCGAACCGGCTCGGAAATGAATTGGAACAGCTGCTCGGAAAAACCGTAACAGGCCAGAAAAGCAACGAGCCAGGCGCCGGCCGCAATCATCAGCCGTTTGCGCAGTTCCTCAAGGTGCTTGGTGATCGGAAGTTGATCATCCGTCATGGCGGGTCTCATCGTCAGTTGGATCTGGCGTGTCAGCAGTTTCGGCCGCTGGGGTTTCTTCGGGCACAGGCTCAGGTTTGTCCCGGTTGACTTCGATCACCGGTGGCGGGCCCTCCTTGTTGACGACCCCCGGCGGTAAATCTTCAGGGTTTATCGGTTGCCCATTATTTGCATTCTGGTAGGGGTCATAGGACGGATCGGGCGGTGTCATCTTTCCCTTGCCGAGAATCTGATCGCGGATATCAGCCTGACGGACTTCTTCTTTGAAGGACGTTTTCAGTTCGTCGGTGGCGTTCTTGAATTCAGTGAATCCACGGCCAAGGGCCCGGGCAATGTCGGGCAGCCGCTTTGGCCCGATAACGATCAGGGCGAGGGCGAGAATAAGAAGTAGTTCAGGAAATCCGATACCGAACATAAAAACTCCGTGAAAAATAGAGTGTGGGTCCGCGCTTTGCGGGTGAGCAGAGAATAGCGATTAACGCATGGAGTGTCAAGGGACAAGGGTTTGACATATCAGGGTTTTTACAATAGACTACGCCTTCAAAATTGACAAGGAAGCCGCTTATGGAACAGAACGAAATCAAACAACAAATTCGCCGGTTACTCGATGAAAAAAATGGACTGCTGCTGGCGCACAATTACCAGCGGGATGAGATCCAGGAGATTGCCGATATTGGCGGGGATTCTCTGGCCCTGGCAATGGCTGCTGCCGAGACCGACAAGGATGTAATAGTTTTCTGCGGTGTTCATTTCATGGCAGAAAGCGCCGCTATTCTGGCGCCGGAAAAAACGGTATTGCTGCCCCGGCTTGATGCCGGCTGTCCGATGGCCGATATGGTGACCGATGAGGGCCTGCGGGAAATGAAAGCCCGGCACCCCGGTGCCACCGTTGTGACCTATGTGAATTCCACTGCGGCGGTTAAAGCGGAAAGTGATATCTGCTGTACCAGCTCCAACGCCGTCAATGTCGTTAACTCGGTCGAAGCCGACGAAGTTCTGCTGGTTCCCGACCGGAACCTGGCGCGCTACATCGAAGCCCGGACCGACAAGACCTGTCACATCTGGGACGGCTACTGCCCGACCCATGAACGGCTGGCGATCGAGGATATCGAGCGGGCCAGGCACGATCATCCGGATGCCCTCTTCATGGCTCACCCGGAATGTCCGCCGGCGATTCTGGAAATTGCCGACCATATCTGCTCGACCAGCGGCATGTATGAGTTTGCCAGCAAGAGCGACGCGAAAAAATTCATTGTCGGCACCGAAATGGGCATTCTTTACCGGCTGCGCAAGGAAAACCCGGAGAAGGAATTCATTCTGCCGACCTCGAAACTGATCTGCCCCAACATGAAGTTGACTTCGCTTGAGGATGTCCTGCATTCCCTGCAGACCATGAGCCCGCGGGTAACGGTTCCGGAGGATGTTCGGGAAAAAGCCAAGTTAACTCTCGACCGGATGTTGGCGGTACCGCGCGATTGATGTCGTCGTAAAAAAAACTATCAGGGCGTGTCCGGCTTTAAAACCAGGCACGCCTTTCTTCTTTAGGGCTCAATATGTCGGACAATGAACAACGGATGGATATCAGGCATGCCACCCTGCATTCGGTGGCCGAGGGGGTGCAGAGCCACCGCCGCCTTGAAGTCCATGGTTTAACCGGATCGGCCAATGCCCGGTTGCTGGCCGAACTGCTGGCCGAGTCGGATAAAACCTTTGCCATCCTGGTGGCCGACCAGAAACAGGCGACCCGCCTTGCCTCCGACCTCACCTTTTTTCGCCACCTGCAGGATGTTGTTCTTTTCCCGAACTGGGAAGTCGGCGCCTATGACCCCTTAAGCCCGCATCCGGAAGTCGAGGCCGAGCGGATTGCCGCCCTGGCGGCGATGCACGCCGGTCAGGCCCGGGCGGTGGTTATCCCGGTGCGTTCGTTAATGCAAAAGGTCATGCCGCGGCAGATTCTCGATGAGCTGTCGCTCAAGCTGGTTGCTGAAGATGAATACCCGCGTGAGGAGCTGAAGGAGAGTTTGCTCGGGCTCGGCTATCTGCCGGTGCCGCTGGTTGAAGACCGGGGCACCTTCTCCCTGCGCGGCGATATCCTCGATATCTACCCCGCCGCCAGTCGGCAACCGTTGCGCATCGATTTTTTCGGCGACACCATTGAGCAGATTCGGCCCTTTGCGGTTGCTGACCAGCGGGCCGAAGAAAAATCCTTGCCGGAAATTTTCCTTCTGCCGGCCCGGGAGATGGTTCTCGCCGGCCAGCACCTGCAGTATTTTCTTGAGCGGCTCAAAGAGCGATGTGACGATCTCGATATGACGAGATCCCGTCGTGAAGAGATTCTCGATGAAGCGCGTGAAGCGCTGATGGCTCCGGGGCGGGAATTCCTTCTGCCGTTGAATTATGAACACCTCTCCACCCTCTTTGATTATTTGCCGGGCGCCAGCTGGGTCGTTGTTGATCCGCCTGACATTGAGCAGGCTGCGGATCAGTTTAAGGAAGAGATCCGTGCCGGCGAGGAGCGTATCGCCGCCAGCGGCGAGCCATACGTTGCCAGCGAAGAGCTCTTCTTGGCGCCGACGGAAATAATGACCGCGCTTGACAGTAATGGCCGCATCGACCTCTCGCGCTTGCAGCTTTACCATCTCGAAGCCGAATGGCCACTTTACCGCCTTGAAACCGAAAGTAATGCCGACCTGCATTGTCAGTCTGGCGAGTTGCGGGCCGGTCTCGACCGTTTGGTCGAGCGTCTCAGCGAGTGGCGGGAACAGGGGTGGCGATCATTGCTGGTGTGTCACCAGGTCGGTCAGGCCGAGCGTTTGCAGGAGATGATGAGCAGTCATGGCCTGTCGCTGCCATTTGACCCGCTCAAGCGTTTGAACACGCTTGAGCGTGGCGAGCTGGCGATTACGGTCGGCGAGCTATCGGCCGGTTTCCGTCTGCCGGATGAGAAGGTCGCCGTCTTTACCGAAGAAGATATTTTCGGCTCCCGGGCGCGTCGGCGGACGCGTCGCGAGAAGCGGCGCGCCCTGCTCCCTTCCCTGGCCGAGCTGAAAGAGGATGATTTTATTGTTCACACCGATCATGGTGTTGGCCGCTACCGGGGCCTGCAACACCTGAAAACCGGCAAAAGCGAAGGCGATTACCTGCTGATTGAATATGCCGGTGATGACAAGCTCTATCTGCCGATTGATCGGATCGAAAAAGTTCAGAAATATGTTGGCTCCGAAGGGCATGTGCCGAAGCTTGACAAGATGGGTGGCTCGGCCTGGGAGAAGGCCAAGTTCAAGGCGCGGGCAGCGGTCGAAGAGTTGGCCCGTGACCTGCTGAAGATCCAGGCGCGTCGGAAAATGAACCAGGGCTACCAGTATCCGCCGGCCGATAATGACTTCCGCGAGTTTGAAGCGACCTTCCCCTACGAAGAGACCGCCGATCAGCTGACCGCCATCGAAGAAGTGCTCGATGACCTGCAGTCGGAAAAACCGATGGATCGCCTGGTCTGCGGCGATGTCGGCTACGGCAAGACGGAAGTGGCTATTCGCGCCGCTTTCCGGGTTGCCCTCGAAGGCAAGCAGGTGGCGCTGCTGGTGCCGACCACCATTCTGGCGCGGCAACACTGGGAAAGTTTTCGCGCCCGCTTTGCCGGCACCCCTATCGAAATCGAAATGCTCTCCCGGCTGCGCACCGCTGCCGAACAAAAGAAGATCCTGCAGCGGCTGGCCGACGGCAAGATCGATATTATTATCGGCACCCATCGCATTTTACAGCGTGATCTCCGCTTTCGCGATCTCGGCCTGGTCGTTATTGACGAAGAACAACGCTTCGGGGTGACCCATAAGGAGAAACTGAAGCGGTTCCGGGCAGAAGTCGATGTTTTGACCATGACGGCGACACCGATTCCACGCACCCTGCAGCTCGGCATGCTCGGCCTTCGTGACCTGTCGGTTATTGATACGCCACCGGTTGATCGCCTGGCGATCCGGACCTATGTCTCGCGCTTTGATGACGATCTGATCCGGCAGGCGATTCAGCGCGAAATGCAGCGCGGCGGCCAGGTCTTTTTCGTCCACAACCGCGTGCAGACCATCGATGCCATGGCCGACTTTATCCGGCAATTGGTGCCGGAGGCCAAAGTCTCCGTCGGTCACGGCCAGATGGGTGAGCGTGAACTGGAAAAAGTCATGCTCGAATTTATTGAAGGTCGTAACCATGTTCTGGTCTGCAGTACCATCATCGAAAACGGTATTGATATCCCGCGGGCCAACACCATCATCGTCAACCGGGCCGACTGTTTCGGGTTGTCACAGCTTTACCAGCTGCGTGGTCGGGTCGGGCGCT
>JBFFPW010000092.1:0-6309 GCA_041573815.1 Desulfuromonadales bacterium | reverse complement strand
GCACGTGTAAAAAGACAGACCCGGGTTCGCCAGAAAGTGCGTGGCACCGAAGAAAGACCGCGGCTCTGTGTTTTCCGTAGTTCCAAGCATATGTATGCTCAGATTATTGAAGATACCACCGGTAAAACCCTGCTTTCGGTTTCGACTGTCTGCAAGGATGTCTCCGGTGATGTCAAATACTCAGGAAACGTCGAAGCGGCGAAGGCTGTTGGTACAGCTATTGCCAAAAAAGCTCTCGACAAGAATATCAAACAAGTTGTTTTCGATCGCAACGGATTCCTGTACCACGGCCGTGTAAAAGCACTGGCCGATGCGGCACGGGAAGCCGGGCTGTCTTTTTAGTGAAGGAGAAGGCCGTTGATGCAGCATAAGAATGACACAAATGAAATGGAATTGACTGATCGCGTCATCCATATCAACCGCTGCGCCAAAGTTGTAAAAGGTGGACGTCGTTTCAGCTTTTCCGCTCTGGTTGTTGTTGGTGATGGTCAAGGTCGTGTTGGTTACGGTCTCGGCAAGGCAAAAGAAGTGCCGGAGGCGATTCGAAAAGGGGTTGAGAAGGCTCGCAAGAGCATGATCAGTGTCCCCCTGAAGGATAGAACAATTCCTTTTGATGTAATCGGTAAGTACGGCGCAGGCAAGGTTCTGCTCAAGCCGGCTTCTGAAGGTACCGGTGTTATTGCCGGTGGCGCGATTCGTGCCGTTCTTGAGGTTGCAGGTGTTGGCGATATTCTCTCCAAGTGTCTTGGGTCGAATAATCCGCATAACTCCGTCAAGGCAACCATGAATGCTCTCGGCCGTTTGCAGAGTGCAGAACAAATCATGGCCCGCCGCGGAATTACGGTCGGCGAATAAGAAACAGATAAGGAGGTCGTGATGCCAGCAGAAATCAAGGTCACACTCAAGAGGAGTCCAATCAACCGCAAGGAATACTTTTCTCGTGTTCTCAAGGGGATGGGCTTGACAAAAATGCACAAGACAGTTGTCTTGCAGGATACTCCCGAAATTCGCGGGATGATTAACAAAGTTTCCCACATGGTTTCCGTAGAGGACTAAACGGTCAGGAAATAAGACTATGGATTTAAGTAATCTTAAGCCGGCAATCGGCTCGACAAAAAACAAAAAACGGATCGGCCGCGGACCTGGTTCCGGTACCGGTAAAACTTCCGGTAAGGGTCATAAAGGTCAGAATGCTCGTTCCGGTGGTGGTGTTAAACCCGGCTTCGAGGGTGGCCAGATGCCTCTGCAGCGTCGTCTGCCGAAGCGTGGTTTTACTCCGCTGAACCGAGCAGTGTACTCGCTGGTCAATCTTCGTGATCTGGCCCAGTTTGAGGCGAACAGCGTCGTTGATCTCGAAGCTCTGAGCAAGACCGGCCTGGTTGGTCAGATTAAAGATGGAGTGAAGATTCTGGGTGATGGCGATTTGCCACATGCCCTTACAGTCAAGGCTCATAAATTCAGCAAATCTGCAGTTGCCAAGATAGAGGCAGCTGGTGGTAAAGTTGAGGTCATCTAAAATTGTTATCGATCATCCAGAATATCTTCCAGATTCCTGAGCTTCGCCGCAGAATACTTTTTACCCTTGGTATGCTGGCCGTTTATCGTGTCGGTTGCCATGTGCCGACTCCGGGTGTTGATGCATCGGTCCTGGCAAGTTTCTTCGAAGGTACTGAAGGAACCCTGCTCGGTCTGGTTTCGGCTTTTACTGGTGGCGCCCTCGAGCGGATGACGGTTTTTGCTCTCGGTATCATGCCGTACATCAGTGCATCAATTATTTTGCAGTTGCTGACGGTGGTTTTCGAGCCGGTTCAGCGTCTGTCCAAAGAAGGTGAGCAGGGTCGTAAGACGATTACCAAGTGGACCCGTTATGGTACCATCATTCTGTCGGTTGTTCAGGGTACCGGTATTGCTGTTGGCCTGCAGAGTATGCGTGGCCCGGCTGGTGAGTTCGTTGTCCCGAACCAGGGCATCGGCTTCATCCTGCTGACGGTTGTTACCCTGACGGCCGGTACGGCATTTATCATGTGGCTCGGTGAGCAGATTACTGAGCGCGGCATTGGCAACGGGATCTCCTTGATTATCTTCGCCGGTATTGTCGCTAACATGCCATCGGCTATTGTTAACTCAATCCGGTTGTTGAAAACAGGTGCCCTGTCGGTTTTCGTCATGATCATTATCTTGATTGCGATGGTTGCCGTCATTGCCTTTATCATCTTTATGGAACGCGCTCAGCGCCGGCTGCCGATACATTATGCCAAACGGGTCGCCGGAGCGAGAAGTGGCGGACAGACCAGCCACCTGCCATTAAAAATCAACATGAGCGGTGTTATACCTCCGATCTTCGCCAGTTCGATTATCATGTTCCCGGCGACAGTCGCCAACCTTGTTGATGTTCCCTGGGTGCAGACTATTGCCTCGATGATGACACCGGATCGCCTGCTTTATAATGTCATCTTCGTCGCCGCGATTATCTTCTTCTGTTACTTCTATACAGCGGTTACCTTCAACCCGATTGATGTTGCTGACAATATCAAGAAGCAGGGTGGTTATGTGCCGGGTATCCGTCCTGGCAAGGCGACAGTTGAATATATTGACACTGTTCTGAGCCGGCTGACTTTCGCTGGTGCGATGTATATTTCTGCTGTCTGCGTATTACCGACAGTCCTGATTGGTCAGTTTAACGTGCCATTCTTCTTTGGTGGTACTTCACTGCTGATTGTCGTTGGTGTCGGGCTCGATACGGCATCGCAGATTGAAGCGCACTTGATTTCACGCTCCTATGAAGGTTTCATGGAGGGTGTTTCCATCAAGGGCCGGCGCGGTTAAGCAGGATACTGATATGAAACTGATTCTTTTAGGCCCCCCGGGCGCCGGCAAAGGGACCCAGGCCAAGATGCTGACCGATGAGTTTGGCATCCCGCAGATTTCGACCGGAGATATTCTCCGTGCCGCGGTCAAAGAGGGTACGCCGATGGGCGTCAAGGCTAAAGGTTTTATGGATGCTGGTGGTCTGGTGCCGGATGAAGTTGTCATCGGTATCGTCACCGAGCGTTTGCAAAAAGAAGATTGTGAGCCTGGATTTATTCTTGACGGATTTCCGCGGACAGTCCCTCAGGCGGATGCCCTGGCTGGCAATCTGAAAGATCTTGACAAGAATCTCGACGCGGTGATCTCGCTTGAGGTTGATATAGAAGCACTGGTCGAACGTTTGACCGGCCGTCGGACTTGCAAGGATTGTGGCCGCGGCTATCACATTACTTTTGACCCGGCTAAAAAAGAGGGTGTTTGCGATGCCTGCAACGGTCAGCTTTTCCAGCGTGATGATGACCAGGAAGAGACGATTCGCAAGCGGCTGGATGTTTATAATGAGCAGACCTCGCCACTGACCAGTTACTACGCCGATGCCGGGCTGTTGAAAAGCCTGGATGGCATGCAGCAGATCGACATCGTGCAAAAGCAAATGCTCGAGCTGCTGAAGGCAGTTTGATTTGATTGTTCTCAAGTCTGCTAAAGAGCTTGAGAAAATGCGGGTCGCCGGCCGGATGGTTGCAGAAATCCTGGCGATTCTCAAGGAGCAGATAGCTCCCGGTATCACGACGATAGAACTTGATCGTCTGGCCGAAAAAGAGTGCAGGAAGCGGAAGGCGATACCGGCCTTTAAAGGGTACGGTGGTTTTCCTTACGCTGTCTGTTCTTCACCGAATGAGAAAGTCGTACATGGCTTTCCCGATGATCGCCCCCTGCAGACCGGGGAGATTTTAAGCATCGACTTCGGCGTACTTTATGATGGGTTTTACGGTGATTCAGCATTCACTGCCCCGGTTGGGGAAATCAGCAAGGATGCTCGTCACCTGATGAAAATTACCGAAGAGTCGCTGAACAGGGCGATAGAAGCTTCGGTCGTTGGTGGTCGCCTCTCCGATATCTCATATGCTGTTCAATCGCATGTTGAAAAGGAAGGCTATTCGGTTGTTCGGGAGTTTGTCGGTCATGGTATCGGCAGCAAGCTGCATGAGGCACCCCAGGTACCGAATTACGGTCCGAAAGGACAGGGACCACGATTGAAGGCAGGAATGACTCTGGCGATTGAGCCAATGATTAACGCCGGCAAGCCGGGAGTTAAAGTTCTTGAAGATGGTTGGACAGCAGTCACGATAGATGGTGAGCTTTCCTGTCATTTTGAACATACGATTGCAATAACTGAAAATGGCCCAGAAATATTAACAGCTCTATGAGCTGCGGGCTCGCAATAAGATGAACAGCCTTAATGGCGCATGAGAAAAAGGATAGAAGTTATGAAAGTCCGTGCTTCAGTCAAACCAATGTGCGACAAGTGTAAAATTGTCAAGCGCAAGGGTGTTGTCAGAGTCATCTGCGAAAACCCAAAGCATAAGCAGAGACAGGGATAGGAGGAAACATTGGCACGTATTGCTGGTATTGATTTACCAAAAAACAAGCGGATTGAGGTGGCCCTCACCTATATCTACGGTATTGGCCGTTCCTCTTCCCAGCAAATTTTGACCCAGGCTGGTATTGATCACAGCACCAGATCAGACGATCTGACTGAGTCGGAAGTTGGCAAGATCCGTGAAATTATTGACCGTGAATTTGAAGTTGAAGGCGATTTGCGCCGTGATACAGCCATGAATATTAAGCGGCTGATGGATCTCGGTTGTTATCGCGGCCTGCGACATCGTCGCGGACTACCGGTTCGTGGTCAGAAAACCAAAACTAATGCCCGGACCCGTAAGGGACCGCGCAAGACCGTTGCCGGTAAGAAAAAATAAGGTGAATAATCATGGCGAAGCCAGGTAAAAGAGTCAGAAAAAAGTCAGAAAAGAAAAATGTTGCTAACGGGATTGCTCATATCCAGGCGACATTTAATAACACAATTGTAACCATTACAGACGTCAGTGGAAACGTACTTTCCTGGGCAACTGCAGGTGGTCAGGGCTTCAAGGGCTCTCGTAAGAGTACCCCTTTTGCCGCATCTGTCGCAGCTGAAGAAGCTGCCAAAAAAGCTCAGGAGCACGGATTGCGCAGCGTTGAGATCAGGGTCAAGGGTCCCGGTTCAGGCCGCGAGTCGGCACTTCGGGCAATTCAGGCTGCAGGCCTGACAGTGACCATGATCAAGGATGTTACACCGATTCCGCATAACGGTTGTCGTCCGCCGAAACGCAGAAGAGTCTAAGCAAAGGAGAACGAGCGTTGGCTAGATATACTGGTTCTGTCTGCCGTCAGTGCAGACGGGAAAATATGAAATTGTTTCTCAAGGGCGACCGCTGCCATACAGAAAAATGTGCAGTTGAGCGTCGAAACTATGCCCCGGGTCAACATGGCCAGGGTCGCATTAAAGTTTCTGATTACGGTCTTCAGTTGCGTGAAAAGCAGCGTGTTAAAAGAACTTATGGTCTGCTTGAAAAGCAGTTCCGTTCTTATTTCAAGCGCGCTGATCGGATGAAGGGTGTTACCGGTGAAAACCTGTTGGTTCTGCTCGAGAGCCGTCTCGACAGCATGGTTTATCGTCTCGGTTTCTCGACCTCCCGCAGCGAGTCACGTCAGCTTGTCCGCCATGGTCATTTTCTGGTCAATGGTAGCAAGGTCAACATCCCATCATACAAGGTACGGGTCGGTGATGTGATTGAAGTGCGTGAAAAGAGCCGCGAGATTGTCCGGATCAACGAAGCACTTGATGGTGTTATGCGCCGTGGTGTTCCTTCTTGGGTTGAACTTGAGCGCGATGCGTTCAAGGGAACTGTCAAGACTCTGCCGGTACGTGCAGAAATGACAACTCCGGCCTTCCAAGAACAGTTGATTGTTGAACTTTATTCCAAGTAATCACGCGGTTAGCCGCTGATTCAATGCAACCTCAGTAAGGGGGAGACGCATGTATAGAAACTGGAGAGAACTCATAAAGCCAAAACGACTCCAGATCGAGTCAGATAGTCTGACCGATACCTATGGGAAATTCTATGCCGAGCCATTTGAGCGCGGATTCGGAACAACTCTGGGTAACGCCCTACGGCGCATTCTGCTCTCATCATTGCAGGGCGCATCAATATCCTCTGTCAGAATCAAAAATGTCCTGCACGAGTTTTCAACTGTGCCTGGCGTAACTGAAGATGCAACCGATATTATCCTGAACCTTAAAGGCGTTCTTCTCAAGGTCCATGGCCATGAGAGTCGTAACGTCCGGATCGTTAAAAAAGGTGCTGGCGCTGTTACTGCCGGTGATATCGTTACTGATTCTCATGTAGAAATCCTTAATCCCGATCACCATATCGCCACATGTGGTAAAGAGTGTGATCT
>JBFFPW010000091.1:0-6312 GCA_041573815.1 Desulfuromonadales bacterium | reverse complement strand
TTTTTACCTTCGCGGTCAATCAGGGTAATGCTGTCGCCAGCACAAACTTTACCGGCAAAAATCTTACCAGTGGCCGTTCGGCCAATGTAATCATCATAATCAATACTCGAAACAAGCATCTGAAACGGCGCTGACTTGTCCCCTTTCGGGGCCGGCACGTGCTCGCGAATCACGTCAAACAGAGGATCGAGATTGTCACTTTCATCTGCCATCTCTTTTTTGGCAATACCGAGTTTGGCGCTGGTATAGACAATCGGGAACTCAAGCTGATTCTCATCAGCATCAAGTTCACAGAAAAGATCAAAAACCATATTGACCACTTCTTCAGGCCGGGCACCGGGACGATCAATTTTATTAATGACGACAACCGGTCGGTGACCGAGGCCAAGTGCTTTTTTCAAAACGAAACGGGTCTGCGGCATCGGGCCATCAAAGGCATCAACAAGCAGCAGCACCGAGTCGACCATCATCAATACCCGCTCGACTTCGCCACCAAAGTCAGCATGGCCGGGGGTGTCAACAATATTGATATGCATATCGTCACGCTGGACCGACAGATTTTTCGAGAGGATGGTAATTCCCCGCTCGCGCTCGAGATCGTTACGGTCCATGACCCGATCAACCACTTTCTGATTGGTGCGGAAAATTCCTGACTGCTTGAGCATGGCATCAACAAGAGTGGTTTTGCCGTGGTCAACGTGGGCAATTATGGCAATATTACGTAATTCGTTCATAGTCTCATTTTCTTTATAAAGTGTGGTTTTTGCGACAAAAGCGCCACAGCTTACTGGTTTGCTCTACAGAAGTCAAACATGAAAAAATCCACGATGGGAACAGCTCCCGAACGTGGACAATAAAAAAAGCCCCGGCAATTTGCCGGGGCCTGGAAATTGACTCTTAAAGAAATTTCTTGGGATTGACCGGAACCCCGTTTCGGCGAATCTCGTAATGGACATGGGCACCGGTTGAACGGCCGGTGTTACCGACAGCAGCAACCTTCTGTCCCCGGGTGACCCGCTGGCCAGCCCGAACAAAAAGCTTCGAATTGTGACCATAATAAGTTCGGTAACCATAACCATGCTCAATAACAACCAGCTTGCCATACCCCGGGACCGTTTCCGCCTTGCTGACCACACCATCGGCCGTTGCAATAATCGGGGTACCGGTACGGGCGGCGATATCATAACCTTCATGCATCTTGCGCTTGCCGGTAAACGGCGACTTACGCATACCGAAGCTGGAGGTCAACCAACCCTTAACCGGCCAACCATTCGGTTCTGCACCGACCATCGAACGCTGGTCATTAAGAAAGCCCTGGATCTCTTCCTGGCTCTCACGACGCAGGTCAATATCGCGGCGCATCTGGTCGATACGGTTCTGCAACTGGGCAAAGGAATCGTCCTCGTCAATTTCCGGCGGGCCACCGATTCCGGCCATTGCATCGGTCTTCGGCTTGGTGAGATCAGCCATAATCCGAACCTTGGCATCGGTCTGGGCCATCAGACGCATTTCCTTCTGCATATCTTCCAGGCCGGCAACCAGGCGCTGCAATTCATTGCGCTGCTGCTGATTCTCGACCTGCAAACGATCCAGTTCAGCCTGGTCGAGCTCAGAGACGACATAGTCGACCGTCATTGCTGTCAAACCGATAAAAACGATCGCGACACAAGCCATCCAAACATTCAGTACGGACCGTTTCATATTGAAACGACGGACCTGATGCGAACCTTCGGGAATAATTAGGAATGTATACTTCTTGGCAGACAAAGCTGTCCTCCAGTTTTAAAATTCTAAGGCCGGCGCTCGCCGGCAATACATGTAACGTATAGTCAATACTGCATATGTTCCATTTTTGTCAAGGTAAATTTTCATTAGAGAGACTTCTTTCTCCCCCGGCAACATGTCCGTTAAAGGACAAGCTGCATGGCGATCTCGTCGCATTCAGGAAATTTGACACACTTGACGCAATCACCCCAAATCTTGTGGGGAAGCTCCGATTTATCAATCTCGGCAAAACCGAGTTTGGCAAAGAACTCCGGTTGATAGGTCAGACAAAAAACCCTCTGCATGGCGATTTTGCGCGCTTCCTCGAGACAGGCGACAACCAATTTGCGACCGACGCCCTTGCCCCCTGCTTCTTCAGCAACCGCCAGTGACCTGACTTCAGCCAGATCCGCCCAGCAGATATGCAACCAGACAGTACCGAGCACCTGGCCACCCTCTTCATAAACATAGATATCGCGGATCGATTCGTAGATCTCAGACAGCGATCGGGAAAGCATCAAGCCATCTCCGGCATATTGCAGGAGCAGCTGGTGAATCGCCCGGGCATCAGCTATGTTCGCCTTACGGATCATCTGCATTCACTCTCCATTGCTACCGGGCCGCCGATACGGCCGACTGACCTATAAGTTCCCGGGCATGTTCAAGTGTGCGATCCGTCACTTGGGCGCCGCCTAACATCCGCGCCATCTCACGCACCCGGTCTTCACCATCAAGAGCAACCAGGTCAGTTCGGGTGCGATCTGCATCCTGATGTTTCTCAACCCGGTAATGACAATCAGCAAAAGCTGCAACTTGCGGCAGGTGCGTCACACACAGTACCTGCAAGCCCTGCGCCACCTTCTGCAATTTCTCTCCGACTTTGGTTGCGGCGATCCCGCCGATGCCGGCATCGACCTCATCAAAAATAGCGGTTGTCATCGCGGCACCACTTGGAATTGCCCGCCGAATGGCCAGCATAATCCGCGACAACTCGCCACCAGAAGCGACTTTATTCAAGGGTTTAGGCTCTTCACCCGGGTTCGCCGAGAGAAAGAAGGTACACTGTTCCATCCCCTTCAGGGTTGGCTCGGCAGTCGCCTCGAGACGAACGACAAAACGTGCCCGTTCCAGGGCCAGGTCTTTGAGTTCAGCAGCGACTGATTGTTCCAGTGCCGCAGCACCAAGTTGCCGTTTTTTGCTCAAAGCTGCCGCTGTTTCACGCAGCGCCTCTTTGGCCGTTGCCACTTTTTTCAGCAGGGCATCTCGTGACGCCTCAACATCAGACAGCTCTTCAAGCTCAGTTTCAACCTGATCACGGTACGACAGCAATTCTTCAATTGTCGGCGCATATTTCCGTTTCAGCGATGTCAAAAGAGCCAAACGCTCCTCGACTTCAGCCTGCCGCTGTGGATCAAAGACAATGTGCCCGGCATAATCGCGCAAACGGGAAGCGACATCCTCCAGATTAAATTGTGCCTGACGGACAGCCTCGGCCAATTCAGCAAACAGGGGATCGACCTCTTGCAACGATTCCTGCTCGGAAGCCAGGCTCGACAGGCGATCACAAACGGCCGCCTCCCCCTCATAAAGTTCGGTAATGCCACCAGAACAGGCATTGGCCAATTTCTCGGCATGCAGCAGGCGCTTGCGCTCAACCTCCAGCTCTTCATCTTCACCGATCAGCAGATTTGCCTGCGCCAGCTCCTTTGCCTGAAAAGCGAGCAGATCAAGACGCTGGGCCCGATCACGCTCGGCCAGCTCGAGTTGGTCCAGACGATCCTGCAGTGCCCGCAACTCTTCATAGGCAATACCGTAAGCTGCCTGTTCGAGATCGGTCGCAGCAAAACGGTCAAGAAGTTCCAGG
The DNA here is from genome assembly GCA_041573815.1 of Desulfuromonadales bacterium. GTDB lineage: Bacteria > Desulfobacterota > Desulfuromonadia > Desulfuromonadales > UBA2294 > BM707. The sequence continues at coordinate 2,684 of JBFFPW010000091.1, read as the reverse complement.
TGGGCCGCAACGCGCTGCAGCTGTTGCTGCTCATGCTGACCATAAATGACCATCAGACCGGCCGTCATGTTCTGCAACTGGTTCAATGTTGCCAGTGAGCCATTCAGGTAAACCCGGTTTTTGCCGCTCCGCGAAACAATGCGCCGGATCAACAACTCGTCGGCAACATCAAAACCCTCTTCGGCCAGCTGCTGCTGTACATCGTCACAACCGGTGACATCGACGACCGCCTCAACAGTTGCCTCATCAGCACCGGAACGGATCAACTCAGGCCGGGCACGATCACCCAACAGCAAACCGACAGCATCGATAATAATCGACTTGCCCGCCCCGGTTTCTCCGGTCAGGACATTGAACCCGGCGCGGAAAGAGACTTGCAATCGATCAATAATGGCAAAATTTTTAATCTGGATTTCAGTCAGCATGAGATATTTACCGGCAGGTTAACGCTCTCCCCAGCGAAGTTTGGTCCGCAAAACTTCAAAATATTCCTTATCGGGGCTCAGAATAAGACGGGTCCGATTGGCCGAACGATGCACCTCGACAATATCGCCCCCCTTGAGCGGCATCCCGACCTGACCATCAGCGGTCAGCACAACATCCTCATCATTGAATTTGACTTCAATCCGGATCGCTGAATCCGCCGGCACGATCATCGGCCGATTGGTCAGCATGTGCGGGCAGATCGGCGTAATGACAAAACAGTCGGTTCCGGGATATATAATCGGCCCACCGGCCGCCATATTATAAGCGGTTGAACCGGTCGGCGATGAGATAATAAGACCATCCGCCTTAAAGGTGGTCAGGTACGACTCGTTGACATAGAGCTCCATGTCGATAATTCGCGCCAGTGCCCCTTTATTGATAACAACATCATTGAGGATACGATAAGTATTTGCTTTGCTGCCGTTGCGGCTAACGACCGCTTCCAGCATCAACCGGTCGGAAACGTTATAGTTACCTTCCAGTACCTGGTTGAGAACCTGAAAGAGCTCCTGCCGGGTGATTTCGGTCAGAAACCCGAGAGAACCGAGATTGACTCCGAGAATCGGCGTTCCCTGATCGCCAATAGCCCGGGCGACAGAAATGAGGGTGCCATCGCCACCGAGGACAATGATCATGTCAACCATCGACGGAATCTCGGCTTCCGCATAGCCCGACTGATCGAGATCCTTGGCCAATTCCTCTTCAAGAAAGACCTCGACATCCCGATCCTGCAGCCACGCAGCGACCCTGGCAGCCAATTCGGCCGCATCAGGGTGATTTCTCTTGGCAAATACACCAATCCGCTTCATGTGAACCCTCCATAAAATCAATCGTGGAAATTTAACATAGCAATGACCGGAAGTCTATCTTTTCGCCGGCTTCTTGTCGCCCTGTCTCCACTGTGTTAAATTCGATCTTCAACCTCTACGGGATGACCCATAATGGACCTTTTCGAAACACAGACCGACCCCCTTTCAGTACCCATGGCAGAACGACTCCGCCCGACCTCACTGGGAGAAATGGTTGGACAGAAACAGCTGATCGGCGAAGGCAAGCTGCTGCGTCGTCTGATTGAGTCAGATCAGCTGTCATCGGTTATTTTCTGGGGGCCTCCCGGTACGGGCAAAACCACCCTGGCCCAGGTCATTGCCCATACCAGCAAATGTAATTTTGTTTTCTTCTCTGCGGTTTTGCAGGGAGTTAAGGATGTTCGGGAGATCGTCGCCCAGGCCAAGGACGACAAGAAATACCACGGCCAGAGGACCCTGCTGTTTGTCGATGAAATCCACCGCTTCAACAAAGCCCAACAGGATGCCTTTCTGCCCTATGTTGAAAAGGGCGACATCATCCTGATTGGAGCCACCACCGAGAACCCCTCGTTTGAAGTCAATGCCGCCCTGCTCTCCCGTTCGCGGGTCTTTGTCCTCGAATCGTTACAAAAAGAAGATATTCGGCAACTGCTCGACAGGGCAACAAACGATCCGCGCGGTTTACGCGAACCGTTTCCGGAGATCGATAGCGAGGCTCTCGACTATCTGGCTGACAAGGCCGACGGCGATGCCCGGGTGGCGCTGAACGCTCTTGAAACAGCGGCTGCGGCTGCGATTGACAACAAAGTCAACCTTGAGATTGCCCAGGAGGCGCTACAGAAGAAAGTCCTGCTCTACGACAAGGGCGGCGAAGAACACTACAACGTCATCTCCGCTTTTATCAAAAGCATGCGCGGCTCCGACCCGGATGGCGCACTCTACTGGCTGGCGAGGATGCTGGAAGCGGGAGAAGACCCGATGTTCATAGCCCGACGGATGGTCATCTTTGCCTCGGAAGATGTCGGAAATGCCGACCCGCGTGCCCTGCAGATGGCTCTGGCGGTACAGCAGGCGATCCACTTTGTCGGTCTACCGGAAGGGCGCATCAATCTCGCTCAGGGAGTCACCTATCTGGCAACTGCCCCGAAAAGCAACGCCAGCTACGCCGGCATCAAGATGGCCCAGGCCGAAGTCAGAAAGAGCGGTTCATTGCCGGTGCCGCTGCATATCCGCAATGCGCCCACCAACCTGATGAAGGACCTTGACTACGGCAAGGGGTACAAATACGCCCACGACAATCCGGATGGTTATCTGGCCCAGGACTACCTGCCGGAAGAGTTGCAGGGCCAGAAATACTACAAACCGGCTGACCGTGGCTACGAGAAGAGT
>JBFFPW010000090.1:0-6391 GCA_041573815.1 Desulfuromonadales bacterium | reverse complement strand
CCTGCAGAATGACCGAAAGAACGGCAGCTGACCAGACCCAGGGGTTGGTAAAGAACGGCACCCGGTAACTGTTGCGAATAATGAATGTCAGAATGACTTCGTAAAGAACAACAAAGTTAAAGACCATGGTCTGGGCATGAATCAGATCTGCAGATGTAACCGAAGCACCGCCGGAGAAGTAGAACAGGGTCAGGGCGATGATAGTTCCAACAGAGCCAAGCACCCCCAGCAGTGCCAGCTTCGACCCGGGAAGGATTCCCTCATTGTGCGGCTTCGGTTGACGTTGCATGATTTCCGGGCTGTACGGATCGACACTGTAAGCGAGCGCCGGGGCGCCGTCGGTGACCATGTTGATCCAGAGCAAAAGGATAGCCGTCAGCGGCAGGTTCATTCCAAAGATAGCGGCGAGAAAGATAATCAACACCTCACCCAGATTGCCGGATAACAGCAGCATGATTGATTTCTGGATATTGTCATAGATGCCACGACCCTCCTCGATAGCGTTGACAATATGGGTAAAACTGTCGTCGAGCAGAACGAAGTCAGCGGCATCCTTGGCGACTTCGGTACCACTGCCAACGGCGACGCCGATATTGGCTTTTTTCAGAGCCGGAGCATCATTGACGCCATCACCGGTCATGGCGACAATATTGCCCATATTCTGCAAAGCCTGCACGATCATCTGCTTATGTTCCGGATCGACCCGGGAGAAAATATTGACGCCATTCTGCAAAGCAAGAATGAACTCCGCCTCTCCCATCTGCTCAAGCTCACCACCATCGATACTCTTGCCAACAATGCCGATTTCCCGGCCAATCGCCTTGGCTGTTTCGCCGTAGTCACCGGTAATCATGATCACCCTGATGCCGGCTTCCTTGGTTTTGGCGATCGATTCGATCACGTCGGGCCGCGGCGGATCGATCATCGCTTGCAGACCGACAAAAACAAGATCATCCTCTTGCAGACCTTCGCCGGGCGAGAGCCGCCGCATGGCAAAAGCCAACACCCGCATCGCCTCGGAAGCATATTCCTTGTTGCGCGCTTCAATCTCCCGTCGATATTCGGCCGTTAATGGCACCACATGGTTGGCGACAAGAATACCGCTGCAGCACTCGAGCACAGCGCCGAGGGCGCCTTTAGTATAAATGAATTGTTTATCATACTCCTCGACCAGTACCGACATCATCTTTCGCTCGGAATCAAACGGGATCTCCGCCCTGCGGACCGCTGTTGAGCTGACTCCGGCCCGTGCGGCGCTGGTCAGAAGGGCCGCCTCAGTCGGATCGCCGGCGACGCGCCAGCCCCCCTCTTCCTGGTAGATCGAGGCGTTGTTGCAAAACAGACCACAGCGAAAGAGTTCAGACGTTACCGAACCGGCAACTTCACCGTCAAAAGCATAACCGACCCCATCGAGAGAAGCTTCACCATCAGCTGTCCAGGCATAGCGAACCGTCATACGGTTCTCCGTCAAGGTGCCGGTTTTGTCCGTACAGATCACGTCACAACTGCCGAGGGTTTCAACTGATGAGAGCTTGCGCACCAACGCCTGCTTATTGAGTAAGCGCTTGACTCCAATACTGAGGGCGATGGTGACAACTGCCGGCAGAGCCGTTGGCACCGCCGCCACCGCCAGACTGATGGCAATAAAGGCCAGGGCGACAAAAACCTCCAGCGAAAAACCTCCGGCATAGTAGGCCTTAAAAAAGAAAAGGACAAAGACGACAAGACAGATACCGATAATTGCTGTACCGAGTTTTTTACCGAACTGATCAAGGCGCTTCTGCAACGGCGTCATTTCCTCTTTGGCTTCCTTGATCAGGGTGGTGATTTTACCCAGTTCGGTCTGCATGCCGGTTGCGACGACCACGGCTCGGCAATGGCCGGTCGCCAGAGTTGTCGAGGAAAAAAGCATGTTATGACGGTCACCGATCGACGCATGCGACGGAACCCGGTCGGCATTCTTTTCCACCGGAAGCGATTCTCCGGTCAATGCCGACTCTTCGACCTTGAGCCGAACCGCCTCGATGATCCGGGCATCGGCCGGCACCTTGTCACCCGCTTCAAGCAGAATGATATCGCCGGGGACCAGCAGCTTTGCCTCTATCGTTTTTCTGACACCATCGCGCAAGACCATCGCCTTGACCGTACTGATCTTTTTCAGCGCCTCCAGCGACTTGTGCGCGCTAAATTCCTGGAAAAAACCGATAATGGCATTGGTGAGAAGAATCACCAGGATAATGATTGAATCGACATATTCGCCGATCAGCAGGGAAAAGAAAACGGCAAACAACAGGATATAGATGATGAAGCTTTTGAACTGATCAACAAAGACCTTGAAGGGATTAATTTCGGTTTTTGTCTCAAGCTGATTCAAGCCGTACTGCTGCCGCCGCGATTCCACTTCCGTCGTGGCCAGACCATTTTCCTCGACCGACAACGATTGCAGAACCTCATGGACCTCACATTGATAAACTTCTTTTGTTGTCGATGACATGGGCCCTCACTTCAAAGACAAATGCAGAACAAACAACCGCCCGGAAATGTATGATTCCGGCACACGGCTTACTCCAATTATAGCTTTTTAATTTTAAAGTGGCGGGTGAGAAAAAAGATTTACAACTGTGGTGCGGCGTTTTTCCCGGCGAGGTAGCCGGTCGACCAGCAGACCTGCAGGTTAAAACCGCCGGTCGGGCCATCAAGATCGACCATCTCGCCGGCGAAGAAGAGGTTTTCGATTTTTTTCGAGCGCATGGTCCGCGTATCAATATCCTTGAGAGCAACACCTCCGGCGGTGACAATCGCCTTGCTGTAACCTTCACAGCCGGCGACCTGTAGCGGTAAAGCTTTGAACAATTCCAGCAACTTTTGCCGCTCAGCCCGTGAGACAGAATGGCACTTCTTCATCGGATCGATGCCGGAGAGCTCAATAAAAAGTGGAATCAGCGCTTTTGGCAAAAGATGACCCAGAGAATTACGAAAATCGCGGTTGTTGTGTTCTTTCAACTCGCGCTGTAGCCGCTGGTCAAACTTTTCCATATCAACAGCTGGCTTCAGGTCAAGTAACAGCGTCACCTCGCCGGCTGGCAACGCCTGGCGAATCGAACGGCTCAGATCGAGGATGATCGGCCCGCCAATACCGTTACGGGTAAAAAAGACTTCGCCGAATCGTTCATCAATCTTTTTACCCTGCTGCATAACTGTCACCCTGGCGTTGCGCAAGTTCAGGTTGGTCACCGTTGCCGGCCACTTTTCCTTAAGCCTGACCGGCACCAGCGATGGATGGGTCGGTACCAGATGATGCCCTGACTGCTCGGCCCACTTGTAGCCATCACCGCTGCAACCGGTCTCCGGATAAGAGAGACCACCGGTCGCCAGAATGTAATGATCGGCTAAAAACCTGCCGCGGTCGGTCTCAATGGCGACGACCTTATTTCCCTCGACAAGCAGATTCTTGGCCTGGCAGGAGGCGACAATTTCGACGTTGGTCTCCTTCAGAAAACCGACCAACGCTTTTTGAACATCACGCGCGTCACCACTGGCCGGAAAAATTCGCCCGCCCCGTTCCCGCGTCAACGGCACTTTTCGCTGCTCAAAAAAGTCAACAACCTCTTCAACGCCAAAGGCGTAGAGGGCGGTCAAAAAGGCCTTGCCGTTCTTGCCAAAACGCTCGGCAAACTTTCGCGGATCGGCTTCACTGTTGGTCACGTTACAGCGGCCTTTGCCGGTAATAAGGACCTTGGCACCGCACTGCTGGTTCTTCTCCAGCAGGACGACCCTGGCACCGGCCTGCGCTGCAAAACCGGCAGCGAACATTCCGGCCGGCCCGCCACCGACGACTATGACATCAACATGTTTCATAATATCCTGACAACATACGCAAAAAAGGTTCTTCGCGCTTTAACGGAAAAAGAAAAAAGAGTCCTGCCAATGGTCTTTCTTTGGTTATTCACACCTTTTGCTGCTCGGGATTAAACCGTGAGGTCGCGGCCTCACACTCCGCCTTACTCTTTTGTCTAACCACAAAAGAGTAAGCAGAAAAGGGCACGTCCCGACGCTGCGCTGTTCCCTCGATCGCATCAATTAAAATCGGCCGACAAAAAAACTCGTCCTCCTTCGCTAACGCTCATATGTCCTCAGACAGTTTTTGCGGCTGATCGATTTTAATCAAAGCTCACTCGGCGCTCCGCCACGGGACGAAGATCAAAAACAAAGCTAAAATGGATTCCCGACTGGATCGGGAATGACAAAATTTAAGCCCTTGATTTACCCATATTGTTCTCACGATGCTCTCGTGTCAGTGCGTTTCCTTGAACGTACCTGACACGCGAAAAACACAGCGACGAACCGCAATCGACTCAAGTCGATTTCCCAACCAGTACAGTTCAACAGGGGGACACGACAACCGTACCGAAAAGCCCCCTGCAAGGGAGCGGTTTCTTTGGTTCGTTTCTTTATCGCTCAATAAAGAAATGAACCCGGCTGTCGGGCCGGAACCCGACGATTCCGATTTCCAACAATTAACCAAAACATTATCAACTCTGCACCAAAGAAAGTCCATCTCCGATTCTTGCCTGTCCCGTTCAATGGCGAACTCCGGTAGCGTTGCCTTTTGAACCCGGCCCTGTTACCTTGCTTGCATGAGCACAAATTTTATACCGACATCGGCCAGAGAGATGCAAGAGCGCGGCTGGGATGAACTCGACATCCTTTTTGTCACCGGCGACGCCTATATCGATCATCCGGCTTTTGGCACGCCTTTGCTGGCGCGCATGCTTGAAGATGAAGGCTTTCGTGTCGGCATCATCGCTCAACCTGACTGGCGCAAGAAGGAGGCCTTCCAGATCATGGGTCGCCCCCGCCTGTTCGCGGCTGTTTCCGCTGGCGCCATGGACTCAATGGTCAACCACTACACCGCCGCCAAAAAAATACGCAGCGACGACGCCTATACTCCTGGCGGCAAAGCCGGCGCCCGACCGAACCGGGCAGTCATTGCCTATACGGCTGCGATTAAAGGCGCTTTCAAGGATCTGCCCATCGTCATTGGTGGCATCGAAGCGAGCCTGCGGCGCCTGGCCCATTATGATTACTGGGATGACAAGGTGCGGCGCTCGGTGCTGATCGACAGCAAGGCCGATATGTTATTGTACGGCATGGCCGAGAGTGCCATCAAGGCACTCGCCTGGCGCCTGCACGCCGGCGAAATGATCGAATATATTGATGATATCCGGGGGACGGCATTCGTCAGGCGGGAGGTCCCGAGTGATGCGCTGATTTTGCCTTCCTTCGAACAGGTATCCGAAGATGGCGCCGACTACAATCGCGCTTTTAAACTGGCGGCAGAGCAGGCGAATCCGGCCAGCAGCAAAACTCTGTCCCAGCAACACGGTGCTCGCTCGGTGATCGTCAATCGACCGGCCCTGCCACTCAGCAAAGAACAGCTCGATAATGTTTATGCGTTACCATTTACCCGACAGCCGCACCCATCATACAAAAAACCGATACCGGCCTATGACCAGATCAAGTTCTCCATCACCACCCATCGCGGCTGTTTTGGTGGGTGCGCCTTCTGCGCCATTACCCATCACCAGGGGAAGGCGATCCAGTCACGGTCGATTGAGTCGATCCGTACCGAAGTTGACCGAATGACTGAACATCCGCAATTTAAAGGGACCATCAGTGACGTCGGTGGCCCGACCGCCAACATGTACGGTCTCTGCTGCGGCGATCCGGAGGCCGAAGCTGTTTGTAAACGGAGTAGCTGTCTGTATCCGCAACGCTGTAAAAATCTCGTCACATCGGACCAGCAGGCTGTCAAACTGCTGCAGGAGATAAATCGGCATCCGAAGGTCAAGCATCTGTTCGTCGCCTCCGGCATTCGCTATGATCTGCTGGAAGCTCAGCCGGCCTATTTTGACCAACTGCTCGAGCACCACGTCGGCGGACTGCTCAAGGTTGCCCCGGAATCGACCAGTGATAACGTAACCCGGGTTATGCATAAACCGGGCGCCAAGACATTTGAAAAATTTCTGCGCAACTTCTATGACCGAAGCCGCGACCTCGACAAGAAGCAGGGGATCGTTCCCTATTTCATCAGTGGCCACCCCGGTTGCACTCTCAACGACATGATCGATGTCGCCCTGTTACTGAAAAAAAATCGCCTGCGGATCGAACAGGTGCAGGAATTCACCCCGACTCCCGGCTCACTTTCGACCTGCATCTATCACACTGGCATCGACCCGTTGACCGGCAAAAGGATTCACGTTCCGCGCACGGCAAAAGAACGGCGGCTGCAGAAGGCGTTGCTTCTCGGGCACCTGCCGGAGCATCGCAAAGATATAATCGAGGCTCTGGAGAGTTGCGGACGGATGAATGTAAAAAATGAATTGTTGGG
>JBFFPW010000089.1:0-6408 GCA_041573815.1 Desulfuromonadales bacterium | reverse complement strand
TTGTTGGCGGTTTTCTCTCTGGGCAAGCCTCTGGTGTAACTTTTGTTACGGCAAGGTTTTTTGTCACCAGCTGGTAACTCTCTTAAAAGTACCTTAATATCAGTACGTTATGTTCATGGAGAAAGTTGGAACGCCCCTTGCTCTATAGGTGCTGTTATATGACTAAAGTGATTTCCATAGATCCAGTAACCCGTATTGAGGGGCATCTGGCGATTGAGACCAGCATTGAAAATGGCCGGGTCAGTGATGCGCGGGTGGCCGGTCGCATGTACCGTGGATTCGAGCAGCTTCTTATCGGGCGGCATCCGATTGATGCTGCACGGATTACTCAACGCATCTGTGGGATCTGTCACGAAGTACACGGAATTGCCGCCAGCATTGCCCTGGAAGATCTTTATGACCTGGCTCCGACCTCCAATGGCCTTATCCTCAGAGACTTGATTCTTGGTCTGCATCTGGTGACCGATCATATTTTTCATTTTTATCAATTGACCCTTGCCGACTATGCGGACTTTTCTCAGCTAAAGAATTATCGTGGGAAAGATGACCGTGTCCTTAAGCTTGATCAACTGTTCAGAAATTCCGACGCATTTTCCAGCCAACGGATCGCCGATGCAATTAGTGATACTGCGCTGAACGTCGATCTGGCTCTAGGCTATGTTGAGGCGATTAATGTTCGCAAGGAAGCCGGGAGCGGGCTTGCCAGCCTGGGAGGCAAGGTTCCGTTTTGCCATGCCATTCTGCCAGGTGGCTTGACGACGGATATCACCAGTGATCGCTTGATGAATTATGCGAATGCATTGAAAAAGACCGATGATTTTATTAGGCGATACTATATGCCGCAGGCTTTGATGTTGGCTGAAAATTTCCAGCAGTATTTCAGTATGGGCAAATCGCACGGCAACTTCTATGGCAATGGCGGGTTTACTCTTCTCGAAAAACCACTTTACGTCTCCGGTGTTTACCGGGGTAAAAATAGTGCGGAAGCGGCTCGATTTGATCAGATTAACGAGGTCGTTGATGCGTCCTTCCTTGATAAGGCGGGTAATCCGCAACCGGGAAAAGCAGGTGCCTATTCCTGGGTCAAGGCGATCCATTATGACGGTCTGCCGATGGAAGTCGGCCCATTGGCCCGGTTGGCGGTCAATCACGACGATGGGTTTAACTCATTATTGAAGCCTTTCGGTCAGGAGGCAATTGGTTCATCGGTCATGACACGTTTGCTCGCCAGGGTGTTTGAGGCCCAAAAAATATGTTCGTACCTGCTTGAACTTTTGCCGCAATACCAATTGGGAAAACCAACAATTAATGCACCGGATCTACTGGCTAAGCCGACAGGAACCGGACTGGGAATGTCGCTTGCGGCCAGAGGCGCGCTGAATCACCAGATAACGGCAGAAAATGGCAAGGTGACAGGTTACAGCTTGCAGGTGCCTTCGGCGTGGAACTTCGGGCCAACAGTCAAGGGCATACGCGGAACCGTTGAAGAGGCCTTGCTCGGAACATCTGTTGCTCTGGTTGAAGGTCAAGAGGCCCAGGCAAAAGATGCCATTGAGATCGGTCGAATCGTCCGCAGTTTCGACCCTTGTCTGGCCTGTGCTATCCATTGAGGTCTTTATGTTGACGCGTCGTCAATTTCTTAAAAAATGTCGAGATATTTCGTTGCTGATGTGCGGCAGTACGCTATTGACCCGTTCTCTGGCAGAGGGTTTTATCAAGCTCGCCGAGAACCCGCCGCCGATTGCATTTGTGCATGCGCAGAACTGTATGGGATGCACAACCTCGATGATGTATGGCAATGATTTTGATTTTGTCGATTTTCTGACGCATATTGGTCGGCTTGATCTGCACCCGGCCCTTTCGTTTAGCCAGGGTGCTGACTATACCGACAATCTGGAGAGGATTGCTGCAAAGGGCGATTATCTCCTGGTGGTTGAGGGGAGTATTCCGGCTCGACCGCGGGAAGCATGCTATCTCGGCAGCAAGCCGGTCTATGATGTGCTGGCCGGATATGCGGCAAAAGCCCGTATGGTTATCAGCTCCGGTTCTTGCGCCAGTCATGGCGGCATCCCGGCGTCGGGTGGCAATCATACCGGGGCCATGTCGGTCGAAGCGTATCTCAAGAAACAGAAGGTCGATGTTCCGGTGTTGCGGCTTCCGGGTTGCCCGGTCCACCCTGATCATATTATGGGAAGCGTCGCCTATATTGCGGCGACCGGCAAGATACCACCCTTGAAAAAAGATGCACTGAAAAAAGAAACCCGCTTGCCCGAGGAGTACTTCGGCGAGTTGATTCATAATCGCTGTAGCAGGTTTCAATATTTTTCCCAGGATCTTTTCGTTGAAGATTTTGCCAAGGAAAAGGAAGGTTGTTTGTTGAAGAAGGGGTGCCGTGGACCAATTACTGCCAGTGATTGTCCGTCACGGCGCTGGAATCAGCGGACCAGTGTCTGCGTTGAAAGCAATACGCCCTGCATTGGTTGCATGAATTCACGCTGGCCTTTTAAAGAGAATCTTTATCTGGAGACGGCGGAGGTTGAAGACCTCCCCTGGTCGAAGATGAAAAAGAAAAGCAAGATTGGGCCTAGGTAGCGTTTATGAAATTCTGGCAGACACGCACTTTTCTATATTTTCTAACTGTTACGGTGGCTTTTGCGTTCTGTTTGCTGGCCTTCATGGTGGTCGATTCGATTCAATCTCAGCAAACCCGCCGGTCGTTGGGCCGCTACATGGAAAACCTGCGCGATATGGTTTTTATGTCGACCTACGATTCTCTGAAAAAAGGGAACATGAGGCTCTTCAAGAGTCATATGAAGGAGCTCGGAACTTTTGAAGACGTCCAGGAATTTTCCCTGCTCGATACCAAGGGCCTTGTACACTACTCTTCAGACCTTGCGCGCATAACAAAAGTTGACCCAAAGGCAATTGGATTGGCCAATCAACTGGAGTTGCCGGGCAATGGTTTCACCACCTACTATTTCCCGGTGACAACGACCAGTTACTGCACACGTTGTCACGCGGAGTGGGAAGTCGGCTCGATCAACTCCTACTACAAATTGATTCTGAGCCGCACGGCGCTGGATGAAGTCGAGGCAGCAACGAGCCGGCATCGTTCTTTTATGGGGGTTGGCGGACTGTTTTTTGTCGGCTTTCTGCTTCTTGTCGCCTTGAGCTACGAACGGAGAAAGCGAGAAGAACAGGCTCTGCTTTCCGATAGTGTCCGCAATTTCATGGACTCAGTCGATGAACCTTTCCTCAGTATCGATTCCAGGGGATTCTGTACCTTTTGCAACCAGGCCGGATTGCGGAAACTTGATTATGACCATGCAGATGAGCTGTTGGATCGCAACGTTTTCGAGCTGATCCAGCTTTTGTCTGAAGATGGCAGCCCGCTTCAGGGGGACGATGGTCTCGCGAAAAAAATCATGGCAAGCAGCACGCCAATGGTCATCAATGAAGTTCTCTTCTGGCGTTCCGATGGCTCTCACTTTGTTGGCGAATGCCGGGTAAATCCTCTTGTGAGAAGAGGCGCTTTTACCGGGGCAACGATTATTTTTCATGATTCCACCAAAAGAAAAGCGGAAGAGTTGAGAACGTTGCACCTCTCACACCTGGCCTCGCTGGGTGAGCTGGCGGCCGGCGTTGCCCACGAAATCAATAATCCGATCAGCGGGGTCATCAATTATGCACAACTTTATAAAAATCGGTATGGGGACAATAAAGAAGGCCAGGAGCTGCTTGATCGAATCGTAAAGGAAGGAACCCGGATCGCTTCGATCGTCAATACTTTGCTCAATTACGCCCATCAGGACAGCGCTAAAATTAGCTCGGTTAATGTCGTCGATGTTGTCAATGAGACGCTGAAACTGTTTCAGGCCAGGCTTGATCACGAGGGGATCGCTCTCGATATAAACATTGGCGAGGATATCCCGCTGATCAGGGGGAACTTTCAGAACCTCGAACAGGTCTTGATGAACCTTGTCAGTAATTCAAGATACGCACTCAATAAAAAGTTCCCGGGCACTGAACATGTCGATAAAATTTTGTGCATCGTCCTGGAGAAAGTGGATGATGAAGAATGGCCGCATATCCGATTAACGGTTTTTGATCAAGGAATTGGCATCCCTGCAGAATTGTTAAATAAAGTCATGAATCCCTTTATTACAACGAAGCCAGCCGGTGACGGAACCGGTTTAGGTTTGCATATCTGTTTCAGTATTGTCACCCAGCACAATGGCCGGATTCATATCGATAGCGAGCCTGATGAATTTACCCGGGTGACCATTGATTTGCCTGTTGAAGAATAGAAGTGTCAACAGCTCCTCCCGTTCGTCAAGATTGAAGCTGTCTGTGACGGTGCACATCGTTCCTGCCTGAAGATCATCGATAAGACCCGCATCGGTAAAATTGATAAAAAGGTCTTACGTGAAAAGGACCTCTGCGCTTTACGTTTTGTAAGCTTTGCAGGCAAACCCTGAAATTAACCAAAAAAAAGGCCGGGTATAAATACCCGCCCTTTTTGTTCACTCTGATCGTTTGGACTCGTTTGTTTTCTACTTTTCCTTGGCGGCCAGTTCAGCGAAGGTGTAACGCGACAGGGTGCCGGTCAACTCTTCGCGGACTTCTTTCCAGGCGCCATGCACCGGGCAGAAGACATCGCGTTCACAGGTTCCAGGGCCAGCCATGCATTGGTTGAGCAGCAAAGTCCCCTCCTGGGCTTCGACAATGTCGAGCAGGGAGATCTCTTCCGGGGACTTGATCAGGAAGAAGCCGCCACCAACGCCGCGTTGTGACCCGACGATGCCTTCCTTGATCAGCGGTTGTAAGATTTTAGTCAGAAAAGCCGGAGTGATATCCTGGGATTTGCAGATGTCTTTTTTCAGGACAATTTCTTTCGGGGGCTGCTTGGAAAGATAAAGTATTGCCCTGATGGCGTATTCAGTTGCACGGGTTATCAGCACATGGCCCTCCTCGAATGCTTACAGTGTTAGTAATTAATACTTATCCGCTCAACTTTTGTCAATCTCAACCTGACAAAAGGAGTAATATTTTGCCACCCTTGACAGGTTATGCTGTCAAAGGCATCATTCTTCTTCAGGAAAGATGAAATTTGATGCCTCCTCATGGACAAATAATTGGCCGTTTTGCACCCAGTCCGACCGGACCGCTACACTTCGGTTCGCTGGTTGCCGCTGTCGGCAGCTACTGTATGGCCCGCAAGTTCGGTGGCCAATGGTTGCTGCGGATGGAGGATATCGATACGCCCCGGGTGGTTCCAGGTGCGGATGCTGAGATTTTGCGTGAACTTGAAGCGTTCGGCTTCGAATGGGATGGTGCCGTTCTTTATCAAAGTCATCGTTTCGAGCGTTATGATGAGATCCTCGGTCAATTACGCGGCAAAGGCTTGCTGTTCGATTGTGGATGTACGCGCAAGGAGATTCTGGCCAGCGCACCACATCCGGGCGAAGAAGGGGCCCGTTATCCAGGTACTTGTCGCCAGGGGCTTCCGCCGGGCCGGCACCCCCGTTCGCAACGGTTGCAGGTGCCGAATCGTCTCTTCTGTTTTACTGACGGAATCTTCGGCGGTGTCGAACAGCATCTGGCTGATGCGGTCGGGGATTTTGTCTTGAAGCGGGCTGATGGCATTTTTGCCTATCAGCTTGCTGTCGTCGTTGATGATATTGATTCCGGAGTCAATCAGGTGGTGCGGGGTGCTGACCTGCTCTCTTCGACCGCCAGGCAGATTTATCTGTACGCCTGTCTTGATCAGGCTCAACCTGAATATATCCATCTGCCGATTGCTCTTGGCCAGAATGATGAAAAACTGAGCAAGCGCCATGGTGACTTTGGTCTTGATCCGGCTGACCGGTCAATCTCTCTATTGCGTTGCTTGCGTTTCCTCGGGCATTCGGTTCCTGGAGAGTTTGCAAAGGCATCTACCCAGGAGATTTTGCAGTGGGCTGTGCTGAATTTTGATATGAATTTGGTACCGCAAAGGTCAAGTCGGCCCGATACGTTATAATTAAAAGCAATCTACTGCGAATTTTACGGAGAAAATTATGAAGAAGATTCTGCTGGTCATCATCTGCATTGTTGTGAGTGGCTGCGCCGGACTGACTGGCTCACGGTCGGTCGAGGTTGAAAAGCGGGTGCGGACCCTTGGCGTACTACCGCTTCTGGTTGATTCCGGATCAATAGAATATTCGAATCGTGATGGCCTGGTTGCGCTTCTTGAAGAGAGCGGGCGGGATGTCGATGACTGGTTAGTTGAACAGTTGCGTAAAAAGGGCGACTATTTTGATGTTCGCTTGATTGAAGGGGGGAACTCGCAGCTGTTTGAGCAGATCGTGTTGGATCGCACTGTTATTGGTGAGGGGCTGACAAGGCATTCTCTCTATTCATTAAACC
>JBFFPW010000088.1:0-6418 GCA_041573815.1 Desulfuromonadales bacterium | reverse complement strand
GAGAAATGTCTTCCCGGATTCATCTTCCCAGATCAGAGCCTTTTGTGGCAGATCGATTGCTATCCCCTGGCTGCATTGCATCAGCGGACTCCCAACTTTCGGATTGCCAAAAATCAGCAGCTCGGTAGGACGAATGTCAACTCCGACCTTTTTCGCCGCAGCAGAATGAGCGATGCGATTAAACAGAGTCATCCCCTTCTTTTGCAGCAGATTTTCCAAACGGTCAGCCGTTGTTGTTACATCATATGGGCTGGGGTGATTGATGACACCCTGAGCAGCAAAAGAAAACGTCGCCATACCCAGCAGAAACACGAGCGTTAATATGATCTTCATTGAAACCTCCCGTCTCAAGTTTTTACAACTCTAACAGGTCCCAGATGGAATTCTGAACCATTTCAATCAAAGATCCACCTGCCGATGAGGACAAATCTCGCCTTTCGCCTTCAGCCTGCCCTGTTGCTTAAGAGTGATCCCATGCCACCCCGCTACCTTGAACGCAAAATACTCGCATCCACCACAGAGACACACCGCGATCGACTCAAGTCGATCTCCTCGCATCGATAGTTGAACAAAACAAACCTGACCGCACAAAAAAGCCCGCCGCAGGCGAGCCATTTCTTTGGTTCGTTTCTTTGAGGCTTAGCAAAGAAATGAACCCGGCGCGTGGGGCCGGGACCCCACGACTTAAAGAAACAAGGGACACTTCCCTGATAATCGGAAGTATCCCCCTTTTTACATCTGTCGAACCTTAACTCGACGGTTTTGTCAAAGCAGTTGCTGACCCAAGCAAAAAAAAACGGGGTGCCAATCGGCACCCCGTTTTATATTCAGCTGTAACAAAACTTACTTGATACCAGCAGCATCTTCCAGCATCGCGGTGGTCAACGACTTCGGACGCTCGATACCGTATCCGAGTGCGCGGTCCCAAGTGATGTTGGCGAGGCAACCGAGAGCACGACCGATACCGAACAGGACGGTGTAGAACTCGTACTGGGTCACGCCATAGTACCACTGGATAACGCCGGACTGGGCATCAACATTTGGCCACGGGTTCTTCGCTTTACCATGTTCGGTCAGAACGCCTGGAGCAACTTCGAAGATCATCCGGACCAACTGGAACAGCGGGTAATCTTTAAGACCTTCGGTCTTCATGCAGAACTCACGCTGTGAAGTGTAACGCGGATCAGTCTTACGCAGAACGGCGTGACCGTAACCCGGGATAACCTGACCACTGTTGAGAGTGTCCCACAAAGCTTCCTTGAGTTTCTCTTCAGTCGGAACTTCGCCGCCAAGCTTTTCCATAAAGTTCTGGGTCCAGCGGAGGACTTCCTCGTTAGCAAGGCCGTGCAGCGGGCCAGCAAGACCGTTAAGACCAGCACTGTATGCATAGTAAGCATCCGACAGGGCCGAGGCAACCAGGTGAGTGGTATGCGCCGAAACGTTACCAGACTCATGGTCAGAGTGCAGGATGAAGTACATACGGGAAACATCTTTGTAGTCATCGCTCTGGCCGATCATGTGTGCGAAGTTACCGCCCATGTCGAGGTTCGGGTCGGCAGCGATCTGATCATTGTTGCGATACTTCATGTTGTAGATGTAAGCGCCAATCGGGCCGAGCTTGGCCATCATGTTGCTGCAATCTTCGTACATGTCTTCCCAACAGGTCATCTTGTTGAATTTGCCGTCACGATAGTTATTGGCAAAGACCGAGTCACGCTGCATGGCGAGAACAGCAGAGGAGAACATCGCCATCGGATGGGCATCATTCGGAAGGGCGTTAAGTACGTCATAAACGTACTGCGGCACTTCGGAACGCTTCTTCCAGTCCTCTACGACTTCCAGGGTCTGCTCCATGGTCGGAACATCACCGGTCAGCAGCATATACCAAAAACCTTCGACATACGGGTACTCGCTGCCCGGAACCTTCGGCAGAGCTTCAAAGGTTTCAGGAATGGTCTTGCCGCGGAAGCGGATACCTTCCATCGGGTCGAGGTAAGAAATATCGGTAACAAGACACTTGACGCCACGGGCGCCACCAATAGCCTGACCGATCGTCACATCACCCAGTTTGACGTCAGAAAATTCCTTGACGAGCCTGGTGGTACGCGGACGAAACGCTTCAATCTTCTTACTCAGAGTTTCTTTCAAAGTCGACATACAATCTCTCCTTTAACAGTAAAGTAGCGGCAGAAAAACCGCCAAAAGTGAAAAAAGAATCCCCGAAGGACAACAGAGATAAAATGTCGTCCCCGGCAAATGGAACATATAAAACAACCGAAAAGCTATATTTTACAGAAACTTAGACCATACAGACATATTCTTAAACGGATTTAATTAACCTTACATGGTCACAATTTCCAAATATTGTTCTAGCAAGTCAACCGGCTATTGTCAAGCGCATTTTGTATACAGTATGCCGTTGCCCTGATTTGTTTCAAACAAGCCTCCAGAGCTGATCTTTTCTCCTTTGCAAACCTCCAACCCCATGCTAAAATGCACAAAAATTGTGCAGATTTAACTTATATGCGTATTGGCTCCCTACAACTGAATAACCGGGTCATTCTGGCCCCGATGGCCGGAATCACTGACTTACCCTACCGGCTCCTGATGAAACAATTCGGGGCCGGACTTGTTTTCACTGAGATGGTGAGCGCCAAGGGACTCCTTTATGCCGGGAAGAGAACCCGGGAACTCCTGACAAGCAGGCCCGAAGAACGTCCTCTCGGCATTCAACTGTTTGGCAACGAACCGGACGCCCTGGCCGAGGCAGCTCAGCTGATTGCTGATGATGGCGAATTGATCGACATCAACCTCGGTTGCCCGGTGAACAAGGTTGTCAAAGACGGTTCAGGCAGTGCGCTGATGAAGGATCCAGATTTGGTCAGACGCATCATCGCTGCCGTCAGAGCGGCGACAAGGCTTCCATTGACGATCAAGATCCGCACCGGCTGGGACAACCAGCAACAGAACTTTCTGGAGATCGGCAAGATTGCCGAAAATGAGGGCGTCGACGCGATCACGCTTCACCCACGCACCCGTTCTCAGGGTTTCAGTGGCAAGGCCGATTGGCAGCAGATCAGGGCACTCAAAGAAGTCTTATCGATCCCGGTTATCGGCAGTGGCGACATCTTCAGCTCAGATGATGCCAGAGATATGACAGACCAGACAGGCTGCGACGCTGTTATGCTTGGTCGAGGGGGCTACGGCAATCCCTGGCTGGTTCGTGATACCGTTCGGGAACTGGAAGGAGAAGCACCACTCGCTCCACCCTCCCCGGGAGAACGGTTGCGGGCCGCCCGGCAACACCAGCAACTGCAAATAGAAGTTTTCGGCGAGCAAAAAGCTCTTTATGAAATGCGCAAACATCTCTGCTGGTATGCCCGGGGGCTCTCCGGCGCCGCAGCTTTTCGCGCGGCGATTAATCAGGCGCCAACAATTGATGATCAAAGCAAATTGATAACTGACTTTTTCAATCAAATCAAAGAAGACTCCAGAGATGAGCCCTGACCGGACAAAAACTGAACAGCAGATATACTCCCGGGTTATTGACAACCTTGACCGGGCGGTTATCGCGACCGATCAGGATGGGCACATTTCCCTGTTCAACCCGACCGCCCAGTCATACACCGGCATTTCCGAGAAGCAGAGCCTTGGTCGCCATTATGAGCAACTGTTTGCCGGCCAGCAGGATATTTTGAGCCTGATTGGACAAACGTTGCGGGAAGGCCGCTCGATTTCCGATGATGAAAATGTTTTCTTAAAGCGGTCGTCGGCACAACCCATTCCCGTCAGCATTACGGTTTCACCGATTTTTGGAACCGGAAGCGAACAGGAAGGGGCGGTTCTGATTATTCGTGACCTGAGTCGGGTCAAGGAACTGGAGGATGCGCTGCGGCACGCGGACCGTTTGTCAATGCTCGGCACCCTGGCCGCTGGTCTGGCCCACGAAATCAAGAATCCTCTCGGTGGAATCCGGGGTGCGGCCCAGCTCCTTGAGATGGAACTGGATGAAAATTCACCGCTGGGAGAATACACCTCGGTCATGATCAAGGAAGTCGAGAGGGTCAACAATATTATCGAAGAGTTGATGGACCTCTCCCGCCCCCGGCCACCGGCGATGACCGACGTCAACCTGGCGCAATTACTGGGAGACATTGTCCTGCTGCAACAGGAAGCGCATCGCGAACGGAGCATCAAGTTCTACCTTGATCTCGATCCGAGCATCCCGCCGATCAGTGGTGACGAAGCCCTGCTGACACGGCTCTTTCTGAACCTGATCAAAAATGCCGCGGAAGCGGTTCCGGCTAATGGCAAAATCGACATCAGCTGCAAAATTGAATCGGACTACCATCTCCACAATCCAGGCAAAAGACCGATCCCCTGGGTCGTAGTAAAAATAACCGATGACGGCCCGGGTATTTCCGACAAAGACCGGGAGAGAATTTTCACGCCCTTTTACACGACGAAACAAAAAGGCAGCGGTCTGGGTCTGGCGACTTGCCAGAAGATCGTCGGAAGCCACCAGGGTTTCATTAGCGTCAAAAGCAAACCGGGTGAGGGAACGACGTTCCGCGTCTCACTCCCCTTTCGCCGGCAGAACACCTAAAATAAAAGATGAGGTAAATACGAATGTCTATTCACAGAATACTCGTTGCCGATGATGAAGAGAGCATCCGTTGGGTCCTTTCAAAAGCACTGACCAAGCAGGGTTTCATTGTCGACCTGGCCGAGTCCGGGGACGAAGCCCAGACGATGATCAAAAACAATCCCTACGATCTGGCAATTCTCGACATCAAGATGCCGGGGATGACCGGTCTCGAGCTGCTTCGCAATATCCGTGAAACACACCCGGAGACGCTGGTTGTCATCATGACCGCCGAATCGTCGATGGAAAACGCCGTCGACGCGATGAAGTCAGGGGCTTATGACTACGTCACCAAACCTTTCGATCTGAATGCCATTGACGCCGTCATTCTCAAGGCGCAAAAAGCCTCAGAAGTCAGCGACGAGGTCCATCGGCTCAAATCTGAACTCCAGGGTCAATATCAACTTGATCGCAGCATTATCGGCAACAGCGCGGCGATGCAGCATATTTACAAGATTGTCGGCAAAACAGCCCCATCGGATATCACGGTCCTGATTACCGGTGAATCCGGCACCGGCAAAGAGCTGGTTGCCCGCGCCATCCATTACAACAGTCCCCGTCTCGGCAAACCATTCATCGCCCTGAACTGTGCAGCGATCCCTCGCGAGCTGCTGGAGAGTGAACTTTTCGGCCATGAAAAAGGCGCCTTTACCGACGCCAAGGAGCGACGGGCCGGCAAGTTTGAACAAGCTCACGGCGGCACCCTTTTCCTCGACGAAATCGGCGATATGCCGCTGGAGCTTCAGGCCAAGTTGTTGCGGGTTTTGCAGGAGAAAGAGATCACCCGAACCGGCGGCAGCAGCACCATCCCGGTTGATGTCCGCATCATCGCCGCGACCAACCAGCTACTGGAAGAAAAAGTACGCGCGAAAACGTTCCGTGAAGATCTCTACTATCGACTGAATGTGGTGCCGATTCCCCTGCCGCCGCTGCGCGAACGTCAGGCCGACATCCCGCTCCTGGTCGATTTTTTTCTCGGCCGCGCCAACGAAGAACTTGCCATGGAGGTCGATGGCTGCACTGAAGATGCCATGAAACTGTTGACCAGCTATGATTGGCCCGGCAATGTCAGGCAGCTTGAGAATGCTATCAGACGCGCCGTTCTGCTCTCGGCCGACAAGGCCTAGACCGCCGAGGATTTTCCCGACCTGACCGGAGATGCCAGCGGTCGTGAAAGTGATACGTCGCTGGAAAACCTGATTTCCGGCAAACTTCACAGTTCACTGGCGCAAATGGACGTCAATGAACTCGATGATCTGTACGATATGGTCTTGCACCAGATGGAGCGCCCCCTGATTCGCATCATCCTAGAAAAAACCCGCGGCAACCAGGTCAGGACAGCAGAGATTCTCGGGATCAACAGAAACACCTTGCGCAAAAAGATACAGACCCTGGACATCGACATAAAGAAGAACTGAAGACAACATGGGGCGGCTAAAAAAACTGACATACAATGCGACACTTCAACAGAAGCTGACAGCAATCATTATGCTGATCAGCCTGGTTGTTTTGCTTCTTGCTTCCGGCACCTTCATCCTGTCCAAGGTCATTTCCTATCGTCAGGACACTCTCAACAAGCTTGATTCGATCACGGCAATACTGGGAACCAACCTCGAAACAGCCGTCACCCTCAAAAGGAAACATGTCGTTGCCCGGACCCTGTCTTCGCTGAGAAACGAGCCAGAAGTGACGGCAGCTTATGTTTTTTCAGACCAGGGGAAACCTCTGGGTCTTTTCCTCAGCAACGATATCAACAACGATCCCTCTACCGGG
>JBFFPW010000087.1:0-6446 GCA_041573815.1 Desulfuromonadales bacterium | reverse complement strand
TTTTCAACGTCGATGTCAAGGGATACCTGATCCACGATATGGTGCGCTACCAGTTAGCTGCCCGTCGCAGTGGCAACGCCAAAGCGAAAGGCCGCAGCGAAATTCGTGGCGGTGGCAAGAAACCTTTCCGTCAGAAGGGCACCGGTAATGCACGTCAGGGTACCGTTACTGCACCAAACCACGTTGGTGGTGGTGTCGTTTTCGGACCGACCCCGCGCGACTATTCTTTCAAGTTGAACCGCAAAGTTAAGAAGTCGGCTCTGAAAAGTGCGCTTTCTCTCCGCTTCAAGGAAGAGAAGATGACTGTGCTTAAGGAGTTGCAGGTTGAAAAGATCAGCACCAGTGATTTTGCAGATTTTCTCAAGCGGTTCGAATTGGAAAACGTATTGGTTGTTGTCGATGAAACAAACACCAATGTTGAACTTTCCGCCCGTAACATTCCGTATGTCAAAGTACTGCGTAGCGACGGCGTCAACGTTTATGACGTCATGAAATATCGCAACATGCTGATTACTACGGAAGCTGTTTCCAAGCTGGAAGGAGTGTTGGCGTAATGAGACCGTTGCATCAGATTATTAAAAAGCCGTTGATTACAGAAAAAACGAGCCAGCTCAAGGAAGACAATCAAGTTGTTGCGTTCGAAGTTTCCATGACCGCCAACAAGGTTGAAATCAAGCAGGCCATTGAAAAAGCTTTCGATGTAAAAGTGACGAACGTGAACACCAACATCGTCGCCGGCAAGACGAAGCGAGTCGGACTCAACTTCGGCAAACGCTCGAATCGCAAGAAGGCCTTTGTGACACTTGCTGAAGGCAGCAATATTGACTTTTTCGGTGTTTAACCGTCTGAAACTTACTGAATGGAGTTAGGATAATGGGGATCAAAAGCTACAAGCCGACCTCAGCCGGGCGCCGGGGGATGACCTCTTCGACTTTTGAAGAGATCACAAAATCGACGCCCGAAAAATCGCTGCTGGCGCCTCTTTCCAAGAGTGGCGGCCGTAATAACCACGGCCGAATTACCAAGCGCCACACCGGAGGCGGACATAAGCGTAAATACAGGATCATCGATTTCAAGCGGGATAAAAGAGAAATCCCCGCAACGATCGTTTCGGTTGAGTACGACCCCAACCGGTCGGCTAATATCGCCCTGTTGAATTATGCCGATGGTGAGAAGCGCTATATTCTGGCACCTGTCGGAATCAAGGTTGGTGATGTTATCGTCGCCAGTGAGTCTGCTGATATCGTTCCGGGAAATGCAATGTCAATTCGCTCGATCCCGCTCGGTACCTGGGTGCACAATGTTGAGCTGAAAATTGGTAAAGGTGGTCAGTTGGCACGCAGTGCCGGAACTTATGCAATGATCGCTGCTAAAGAAGGAAAGTATGCTCAGTTGCGTCTTCCTTCGGGTGAGGTTCGCCTCGTTCACCAGGATTGTTGTGCAACAATCGGCCAGGTTGGTAATACTGATCACGAAAATATCAAGATTGGTAAAGCAGGTCGTAATCGCTGGCTCGGCAAACGTCCGCAGACACGCGGTGTTGCCATGAACCCGGTTGATCATCCGCATGGTGGTGGTGAGGGTAAAAGCTCCGGTGGCCGTCATCCGGTTACCCCGTGGGGTGTTCCGACCAAAGGTTATAAAACGAGAACAAATCGTCGTACGGATAAGTTCATCGTCCGTCGTCGTAAGAAGTAATAGATCGTCTGTAGATAGAGGAGGCAATAAGTGGCTAGATCAATTAAAAAAGGACCTTACGTCGAAGATAGCCTGATGCGCAAGGTTGAAGCAACCGAAGCCGGTTCGCATAAAGTCATCAAGACCTGGTCTCGACGCTCAACGATCTTTCCTGAGTTTGTCGGACTGACTTTCGCGGTCCACAATGGTAGAAAATTTGTGCCGGTTTTCGTAACCGAGAATATGGTTGGGCACAAGTTGGGTGAATTTGCACCGACCCGTACCTATTATGGTCACGGTTCAGATAAGAAAAGGTAAGCGGAAGCATCCGTAAAGGAGTTATCAATGGAAGCGAAAGCCACATTGAAAAGTGCGCGCCTGTCCCCGCAGAAGACCCGCCTGGTGATCGACATGATCCGAGGCAAGGGAGTGCAGGACGCTTTGAATATTCTGAAATTTTCGCCGAAGAGATCCGCGGCTATTGTTTCTAAACTGGTCAGTTCTGCTGTCGCCAACGCCGAGCAAAGTGGTGTTGCTGATGTTGATCAGCTTTATGTCAAAACAATTTCTGTTGATCAGGGCCCAGTGCTGCGACGTTTCATGCCGCGTGCTCAGGGTCGTGCGACTAAGATTCGCAAGCCGACAGCGCATATCACTGTCGTACTTGACGAAAAAAGCTAGCCTGAGGAGGTAGAGGTTTGGGCCAGAAAGTTCATCCAATAGGTTTTCGTCTTGGTGTTATCCGTACCTGGGAATCCAGGTGGTATGCCGAGGCTGATTATGCCAAGTTGCTCCACGAAGATATCAAGCTCCGTGAATATCTGAAGAAGCGCCTGTTTCATGCCGGCATTTCCAAGATCGAGCTTGAGCGGGCTGCTAATAAGACTAAAATCCATATTTTTGCTGCCCGTCCGGGAATTATCATCGGCAAAAAGGGTTCGGAAGTCGAAGTCCTGAAAAAAGAGTTGGCGAAGATCACTGATAATGAGATCTTCATCAACATTCAGGAAGTTCGTAAACCGGAAGTTGATGCCCAGCTGGTTGCAGAGAATGTTGCCCTGCAGCTCGAGCGTCGCATCGCATTCCGCCGGGCCATGAAGAAGTCGGTAGGTCAGGCACTCAAGTTTGGTGCTCAAGGCATCAAGATTACCTGCTCCGGTCGACTCGGTGGTGCTGAAATGAGCCGTACTGAATGGTATCGCGAAGGTCGGGTGCCTTTGCACACCCTTCGTGCCAACATTGATTATGGTTTCGCTGAAGCGAAGACAACCTACGGCATCATCGGTGTTCAGGTTTTGATCTTCAAGGGCGAAGTACTGACTCAGGACCAACAGTAATAAGTTTATTTGTTAATAGGAGTTTGGCGTCATGTTAATGCCTAAGAAGGTAAAACATAGAAAACAGTTCAAAGGTCGGATGAAGGGAACGAATCCGGGTGGAACTGAACTGAACTTTGGAGATTTTGGTCTCCAGGCAACGGAATGTGGATGGCTCTCATCGCGACAGATTGAGGCTGCCCGTCGTGCCATGACCCGTTACATCAAGCGTGGTGGCAAGATCTGGATCCGCGCATTTCCTGATAAGTCACTGACCAGCAAGCCGGCCGAAACCCGCATGGGTAAAGGTAAAGGTTCTCCAGATAGTTGGGTTGCTGTCATCCGTCCAGGAATGATGCTGTATGAAATGCAAGGTGTTACCGAAGAGATTGCTCGCGAAGCGATTCGCCTCGGTGCCCATAAGTTACCAATGAAAACCAAGTTTGTAAGCAGGGAGGATGGATCCCATGAAGGCTAAAGAACTCAGGGACCTCAGTGTTGTCGATCTGGAAAATAAAACCAATGAACTGAATCAGGAGCTGTTTAACCTCCGCTTTCAGTTGCATACCGGGCATCTTGAAAATGCCGCCCGTATTTCCCAGGTTAAAAAAGATATCGCACGGGTTTACACCGTGATTAAAGAGAAGAGCGCTTAAGAAAAGCCGAGGATGACCATGACGAATCAGCGTGGAAAGCGTAAAAGCCGTATCGGGATTGTAACCAGCGACAAAATGGACAAGACAGTTGTCGTAAAAGTCGAGCAAATGGTTAAACACCCCGTTTACAAGAAATACATCAAGCGGAACGTCAAGTTCAAGGCGCATGATGGTGAGAATGCCTGCACCGCTGGGGATAAAGTTCTTATTGTCGAGTCTCGCCCCCTGTCGAAAGACAAGCGGTGGCAGGTGCGTGAAATCCTTGAGAAGAACGTAATCGTTTAGGAGTACAAGTCATGATTCAGATGCAGAGCATGCTTGATGTTGCAGATAATTCCGGAGCCCGGAAACTTATCTGTATAAAGGTCCCCGGGGGATCGAAACGTAAATACGCCGGCCTTGGCGATACTATTGTCTGCTCAGTTCGTGAGGCAATGCCGAATTCCAAGGTGAAAAAAGGTGATGTTGTACGTGCCGTTATCGTCCGGACGAAAAAAGAAGTCCTGCGCCAGGACGGAACATTGATCCGTTTTGACAATAACTCCGCCGTCGTTATCAGCCCGGCAGGAGAGCCGGTCGGTACCCGTATCTTTGGTCCTGTCGCAAGGGAGCTTCGTGCACGGCGTTACATGAAGATTGTTTCGTTGGCACCGGAAGTATTGTAAAGAGTTATTTGGGAGAATAGACCATGGCTGTCGTAAAGCTTCACGTCAAAAAAGACGATACAGTAAAGATCCTTGCTGGCAAGGACAAAGGCAAAACCGGGAAAGTTCTGCAGGTGTTGCCTGAAAAGAATCGGGTACTGGTTGAAAGCTTGAACATCATCAAGCGGCATACCCGGCCGACCCAGGCGAACAATGAGGGTGGCATTCTTGAAAAAGAAGCAGCCATCGCCATTTCGAATGTCCAGCTGGTTTGTTCTTCCTGTAGCCAGGCAGCTCGGACCGGACAGCGCGTTCTTGAAGATGGTAGCAAGGTTCGCTACTGCAAGAAATGCAACGAGATTGTCGATAAGTAACGGAGGAGTTCCATGGCAAGGCTAAAAGAACAATACGAAAAAGAGATGCTTCCTGAACTTCAGAAGGAATTGCAACTTAAGAATAAAATGGAAGTCCCCCGTGTCGAGAAAGTTGTCCTCAACATGGGCCTCGGGGAGGCTATTCAGAATATCAAGGTTCTCGAATCGGCTGTTGAAGAGCTTGGATACATTACCGGGCAAAAAGCGATGATTACCAAGGCCAAGCGTTCAATCGCCCAGTTCAAGCTGCGCGAAGATATGCCGATCGGTTGTGCTGTGACCCTGCGTCGTGATCGTGCCTATGAGTTTCTTGATCGCCTGATCAATGTTGCTCTGCCGCGTGTCCGTGACTTTAAGGGAATATCACCCAAGGCCTTTGATGGCCGTGGCAACTACACCCTCGGTATTCGTGAGCAGATCATTTTTCCAGAGATCGACCTGGAGAAGATCGACAAGGTTAAAGGGTTGAATGTAACAATTGTTACTTCAGCGAAAACTGACGAACAGGGACGCGCATTGCTCAAGAAAATGGGCATGCCTTTCCGTAAATAAGTATAGGCGTAAGCGGAGGAAACAGTGGCTAAGAAATCGATGCGGATAAAGGCTGAGCGGCCTAAGAAATTTCAGGTCAGGGAGTACAATCGTTGCCCTCTCTGCGGACGACCGCGGGCCTATTATCGCAAATTCGACATGTGCCGGATCTGCCTGCGAAAGCTGGCATCTGAAGGCAAAATCCCCGGCGTGATCAAGTCAAGCTGGTAACGAAAGAGAAGGAGTCGTATCCATGGGAATGACGGATCCGATCGCAGATATGTTGACCCGCATCCGTAATGCGGGGATGGCAAGGCACCCAAAATTGGACATGCCTTCGTCAAACATCAAGGAAGCTGTGGCCAATGTCCTGAAGGATCTGGGCTACATCAAGAATGTAAAAATTGCCTCTGATAACAAGCAGGGTATTTTGCGCATTTACCTGAAATACGATGCAGACAACAAGCCGATCATTAATGAAATTCAGCGTGTTTCAACCCCTGGCCGTCGGGTTTATGTCGGTAAGGATGAGATCCCGCAGGTAAAAAATGGACTCGGTTGCTCAATCCTTTCCACCTCCAAGGGAGTTCTGTCAGATGCGGCAGCTCGTACTTCGGAAGTTGGTGGTGAGGTTATCTGTACCGTTTGGTAATGCTCGAGGTTAAGGAGTAGTTTCATGTCTCGTATTGGCAAAAAACCGATTAATATTCCGGGTGGCGTTAAAATTGCGCTTTCCGGTCTGGAAATCAACGTACAAGGCCCAAAAGGCAATCTGAAAAAGAATCTTCCTGTTGGCGTCAAGGTTGAAGTCGAGGCCGATCAGGTTCGTGTTCTTCCGCCGGAAAACCCGCGTGAAACAACTGCAATGCAGGGGCTAACCCGGACGCTTATTGCCAATATGGTAGATGGCGTGACCGAAGGTTTCAAAAAAGGTCTCGAAATCACTGGCGTTGGATACCGAGCTGAGTTGAAGGGTAAGGTTTTGAATCTTGCTCTCGGTTATTCGCATCCTATTGATTATTCGCTGCCAGAAGGTATTACCGCAGAAGTTGATCCGAAAGCCAATACAATTGTCGTTGAAGGGATTGACAAGGAGTTGGTTGGTGCAACTGCTGCAAAGATCCGTTCTTTCCGTGAGCCGGAACCTTATAAGGGCAAGGGAATCAAGTACGCTGGTGAGCGTATTGTCCGTAAGGCTGGTAAAGCGGGTAAAGTTTAAATCGTACTGAATAAGGAGTTGTGACGTGA
>JBFFPW010000086.1:0-6493 GCA_041573815.1 Desulfuromonadales bacterium | reverse complement strand
GAGCGCATAACTGCCAGGCGTCACCTCAACCCTGTAGTAACCTTCGGCATCCGTCGCTTCAGAAATAAACAGCGGGTCGACATCAAAATCGAGCGTACGATAAAGGTACACGCGCACACCGGATAGCGGCTCTTCATTGTAAACGACCCGCCCCTCAAGCACCGCTGCTGCCACCGAGGACGTTAGAAGCAACGTCAAAATAATGAAAAATAAAAAAGATCTCATTGTGCTTTCCTCGGCCCGACCAATTGCACCGGCTTTTCCAGCCAGGGTTTATAGACAATCTGGTCGATCCGGTAACTGTCCGGGCCGAAGCCTTCGTAAGTGACCCATTCCTTATCGATGCGATCATAAAAAAACGGCATATTGGCGTCCGCCCCGGCCTTGGCCATGATCTTTGTCGAATTTCCCCACCAGTTGCCAGTGACATCAACACGATCAATAAACTTTGTTGGTGCCTGGCTGAGCATCTGGTTTTTGCTCTTGCGCGCCAAAGCCTCTTTCTGCATCAACCGCTTGGAACCTGAACGCTTTTCCCAGTCGGCACTCTGGTAGATTCCCAATTCAACCGCCATCTTGTTGTCAGCAAAATTATTATTCTTCACTTTCGGATAGGAAGAATAATCGCAGAACAAAGCAAGATCATTTTTCTCTATGAGATTGCTTTCAACCACCGGATTCGACTTGCGGTAATTATAGATGGCCGTACCGTTGCCACGGAAAAGGTTGTGTTTCACCAGTGGCGAGCCATATTGATCGTTGCGGATCGCCATTTTGTTATCAATAAAGATATTGTCTTCAATGGCCGGATAGGCAAAGGAATAATTGACCAGAGCCATTTCATTCCGCTCGAACCGGTTCCCCTTGATCAACGGCGTGCTCTTGGTCTGGTTGCAATAAAGCGCCAGCTTATTATCAATAAATATGTTGTTCTCAATCCGATCCGGATAGGTCTGCAGCAAACCAACGCCCTGTTCGTTCTTTTCAAAACGGTTATTGGCAATCCGGCCGCGACTATTGTGCGAGGCGAGAATGGCGGTTTTGCGATGGCCGATAAAAATATTATTTTGAATCGTCGGCGCTGATCGCATTTCATTATCAATCGCCAGATCATTATTTTCGAAACGATTGTTTTCAATCAGCGGCGAAGACTCTCGCAACAGCTTGATGGCACTGCCACAATCACTGAAAACCGAATTTACAACCTTGAAGTCAGTGGCAATACTGCTGATTGCCGTTTCCGCCGCGGTGAAGTAAACAGCTGAAAATTCGCTGCCTTTTTCAGCTTCGATGAAACTGATCCCCTGCCAGCCTTGCGGTGACTTGAACCGGACCGGCTTTGCAACCGTCCCCTTAATTTGAATGATCCCGGAGACATCGATTTGCGCGGCCGGAATTTTGACCTGGATAATTGTTCCGGCAGAAATCACCAGTCGACTGCCGCGGGGCACTCGAACGAGCTCATCAACCGTCACCTCACCTTGCCAGACGGTCTCACCGGCCGGCAGCGTTTTCATTGCCATAGCCGAAGAGGCGGTCAGCACAAACAGTGCGATCGCTAGAACCGGTTTATTGAGCAGTCTGCGCTTCAACATTGATCTCGATCTCCTGCACGGTTGAACCTTCTTTCAGGCTGACAGCATGATCCGCATTGCCATTGTATTTCCCATATTGTTCGCCCTCGGCGGCCGGGCCACCGAAACTCTGCCGCGCCAGCAAATAGTAGGGGCCGGATCCTGGCAACGCCAATTCAAATGTCCCATCAGGTCCGGTTGCCGCTGAAAAATAATCGGGAGTGCCGGTCATTTCAGGACGTCGATAGGCAAAAACATGGAGATCGGCAATCGGCTGGCCATCACTGGCCCTGACCACGCCACGCAACCCACGAAACGGCATGGCCTCACCTTCTTCGAGCATCGGCATCCGGCTAATGGTCTCCAACCGGACATCCTTGATCCTGCCGGCTTCGATCTTGACCGGGTTGCCGTAATAATAGTTGAAATAATCACCAATTTCGATCGGCCCGAACTGGCCACCCTTGGCCCGCTTGCGGGCTAAAAGGTAATACTCACCCGGTGGCAACCGGAGGCGGAAATCGCCCTTGGCGACCGGCTGAACAAAATAACCCGGCCCTTTGAAGCCACGCGATGCGTCCTTGTAGACATAGAGGTAAGCTTTCTCCAGTGGCTCATCCTGAAAACTCAGGGCACCCTGAATCCCCGAGTAACCGGCGTCGGTTACCTTTGCCTCCGATGGCACCTTCACCAGGTTAAAACCGACGGTGGTCTGATGATCCGGGACAACCCGGACGGGGCTACCACTGTAGTAACAGAAATAATGGCCCGGCTGCGGCTCTCCGTTGTAATCCCTGGCAGTCAAATAATAACTGCCGGGAGAGAGTCCCAGCCTGTAGGTACCGTCCATCTCCGATGGCTTTGATTCTGCCACGACCTTGCCGGCGGCAATATCGGCAATGCTTTTGTAGGCCCGGACCGTAACCCCCGGCACCAGTTCTCCGCGCCAGGCAATCCGTCCATGGACTCCGGTTTCAGCCAAAGCCGACAGAGGATTGATCAGCAGAAGAAACAAGAGACACAGAAATAACCTCATTGAGCGGCACCTCCGAAGACAGCGGACTTGCGCCATGAACTGAAATCGACCCGATCAAGTGGGTACTCCTTGCCCTCCTCGATAAAGGTCGGCCGATCACGGCCGTCATCGATGAAACCGGGGTTGCCATCTGCGCCGCTCTTTTCCAGTTCTCTGTTCGCCGTCGCCCCCCACCAGTTTTGCCGGGCATCAATCGTGCCATCGAGGTTCCGCGGCGGGGCCAGTTCAGTTGATGCCTTCTCCAGGCTGCCGAAAGCCGAGCGGCTGCTTTCGGCTTGTCGGGCTGAGGCGCCCTTGCTCTGTTCCCACTGGGAAGACTGAAATTCGAGGTAGATTGCTTTTTCGTTGTCAACAAAGTCATTGTTGCTGATTTTCGGGTAAGACGAAAAAGCAATGGCGATACCGATACCATTTTGTGCCAGAAGGTTATTTTCGATCAACGGATCAGCCCGACGATAGAGGGAAATGCCGGTACCGTTGTTGCTGATATCTGAACCGGTGATGAGTGGTCGAGCTGCTTTCTCAACCCGGATGGCGGTCTTGTTGTGGTCGAAGCAGTTATCGACCAGTTCCGGGTTGCTACCGGAGTAAGCGACCATCAAGGCGGTCTCATGGTGACTGAAAACATTGCCGGAAAAACGCCGCGGGGTCGAACGGAAGATATAGGCACCATAACGGCCATTTTTTTCAAAGCGGTTATTGAGAATCGCCGCAGCGGCACCATCCTTGACGAACAGTCCGACCTTGCGGTTCTCCAGAAACGCCGAACCGGCCACTGTCGCTTCAGTCTGCTGGCGTAATTCAACACCGATATCGTTGTCAGTAAAGGTCATCTCCTCCAGTCGCGGCTCACCACCGACAACCTGAATACCGATCTTGGCTCCGGAAACTTCACCACCGGCCACCAGGGTATCAAGGCCACAGCCTTTGAGGACGATGCCGCTCCATTTGTTGCCACTGAATTTGACATCACGGGCCGTCAGGCGACCGGCGACTTCGAGACTGCCACCCTTGAAAACAATGGTACTGCCCGATTCAATAACGAGGTGCGAACCAGGTTCAACCCGCACCTTCTCGGTAATTATCTTTTGCCCCTGCCAGACAGTCTTGCTGGTAATAGTTGAGGCATAACTGTAAGGCACCAGAAGAAAAGAGATAACAAGAAGCAGAAATAACCGCATCACCAGACCTCCCGCACGACAATATCGGCCAGCGCTATCGCCTTACCACTCTCGGCCAGAACTGAATGATCCGCCTTCTCATCATAGGTCCCGACCCATTCTCCCGGCTCAAGAGGACCACCATAGGTGCTGCGGGCACCGAGATAATACGTGCCGCCTTCGCCAAGATTGAGAATATAGCGTCCTGTACTGCCGGTCGGGGCCGAGATATGGGTCGGCTTGCCGACCATCCGGCTGTCGAGATATGCAAAAACGTAGATACCTTCGATCGGCTGGCCGTCACGATTGACCACCGACCCTTCAAAGCGGGTCTCGGTCTGGTCGAACTTTCCAGCCGCCAATCTCTTTTGTCGTTCCACGGCGTCAATTTTGGCCAAAGAGAAATCGCCAACGGGAAGATATTGACCAGAGACCACGACAACCGGATTCCCCGGGAAAGTCCCGTTCAAATCACCTGCTTCCGGCTCACCCATCCGCCCACCGTCTGCTCTTTTACGGGCCGCCAGAAAAAACCGGCCAGCCGGAAGATTAATCCGGAAGCTGCCATCCTCTTCACTCCGGGTCGCCTCGCCGTAGGAGGGGCCCATCAGGCCCGATTCGGCTTCGGTATAAATGTAGACAAAAGCGTTGGCGATCGGCTTGCCTTCATGCACCAGTCGCCCGACCAGACCGGTCTGCGGCTCCGGCACCAACGCCCCATCACGCCCCATCTCCCGTAGCGGAAAAGGCGCAACGGACCGAACCGATTCTGAAACCTCAACTGGATTGGCGGGACATTCGGCCATCAACATCCGCGTTTGGCCGTCATCATTAAGCTTTTTCTTGCCGATAATAAAATATCGGCCGGCTGGCAGGCTGATCTGGTAGTTGCCATTTTCATCGGTCGATGTCGTTGCAAACGGCAGGGTTGAACGGTCTTTTTCAGCCTTGAGGTAAATCTCGACCGAGGCACCGGATAGCGGGCTCTCACCGGACAAGAGCTGCCCCTGAAGACCCGTTTCACCGCTGTCGGTACAGGCAAACAGCAGGACGATCAGAATGAATGCCGGAATATTTTGACTCAACATTTTCAACATATTTTACAGAGCTCGTTTATCACCACGTTGCGGCACCAGGATCACCACCAGGGCGACCAGGTAAACCGCGACGCCAAGTAGCAGGGTCAGGGTAAAACCGAAATTCATCGCCAGAACGACCGCCAGCAGGGCACCCCAGACGCTGGTTGCACTGTTGATGCCCCAGCTCCAGGGGATCCCATCCGGTGACTGATGCAACAGCTGCATCCCGACCGGCAATGGCATGCCAAGAAAAAATCCGAGTGGCGCCAGCAAAGCAACCGACAAAAGGCAGCGCTGAACCAGTGAAGCGGTCATCGCCATATCGAGAATTCCCGGTAACAGGAATACATAGAGACTGGAGAGCAAAACCAGTGCCAAGAGGATCGTCGATAAAAATCGCCGCTCACGGCCGGCTGACAGCGGCCCGGAAAGCAGGCTGCCGAAACCGGAAAAAACCAGCAAGGCGCATAAAATAACCGCCAGAGCATAGATCGGTTGACCAAGGAAAAGAATGAACCGGCGCAGCAGGCCAATCTCGATCAACATAAAACCGAGACCGAGACAGCTGAAATAGAGAATCCGGCGGATCGCCGATGGCTCCTTCAGAGCGTTCCGCTTCCAGATCAGCAGTGGCAACAGCAGGAAAACTGCGACTATGACAGTGACCACCATCAGCAGGTTACGCAAGGTTAACAGGGCCCGATCTTCAAATGAACTTTTCTCAGGAAATGAAAATAGCTGAATAAAGTCAGCAGGTTTCAGCATGTAATAGAAAAATGGACGATCATCACTGGTCGGCGTCAGGTCAAAAGGGATCGACTCGTAAAAGCTCTGGCTGCCACCCGAGGCAATCAATCTGCTAAAGGCACCACTACCGCTTCTATCATCCGGCAGGTAGACAATCTTAAAGCCCTGCGCGGCCGATTCTCGTCGTAATTGTCCAAGATCTTCTGCAGAGAAAGGTGAACGCTTAAGCATGACATTAGCCAGGCCCCGCTCCTTGATGACCGCCAGATGTGCCCCCGGATCGGCAACGCCTCTTTCCTCGAGCAATGCCAGACCGAGTGACACCAGCCGCAAGGTTTCCCGTTCAAAAATAAAGCGGGCAATCGTCAGAATTCCGTCATCTGTCAAATGATCCCAATAGTCACTGAACGCTTCAACCGTATAGAGATTGTTTTCTGAAAGAGTGAAAGCGCCGGCGGCCGGCGCAGTCCGGCCAAAAACAGCCGAGGCCTGAATGACATCATACTTTTCCGTCGATCGCCGGATATAGTTACGCCCTTCATCAACAGCGACCCGAACTTTTGGCTGGCGATAAAGTTCCCCGGTGAACGAACCAAACTCGTCATTCACCGCCTGCACAATCAGCGAATTCATTTCAACGGCCGTCACATCTTCGGCCCCCATGGCAAGAGCCACCAGAACATCCTTGCCGCCACCCGGACCGATGACTAATGATTTGGCTGCATTGTTCAGCAGATAAGGCAAGGCAATGACGTTGCTGCGGAAAAACTCATCGTACTTGCCCTTGTCGGCGCGGAACATTGTCGTATACCCGGTATCATCGACAACCATGCCGAGCTGTTCCGGGATCGGACCACGGTAATTGCGCGACAACCCCCAGGCCTGATCCATCTCTTG
>JBFFPW010000085.1:0-6589 GCA_041573815.1 Desulfuromonadales bacterium | reverse complement strand
GAGAAATGATAATCCGCAGCGATTGTTCATCGTCAACAACGAGAATTCTGCTTGTTTTCGGTGTTTCATACATTTTGCCTCCAGCTCATAACAGTAAATGCTGACAGTGGCCCACTTTTGCTATTCAATGCAGGCTGCCGGGATTGCTGTCACTTGAACGTTTGGTCGCAAGGTCGAACAGTTTATTCATGTCATTGCCATCATCCGGGAATGAGGCGATGCCAACCTGTATCAGTTCAGCGATTTCTATTTCCTGACCCAGAACGGCTTTGGTGACTTCGTCGCATAACTGAATCAGACACTCGGCCACCAGCAGTGCCCCCTGTTTGCCGGTTTCAGGTAGAATGATGCTGAGTGTGTTGTCATCATAGCGGGCAACAATATCCGACTTTCGCAGTCGCTCCTGAATTGTCCGGCTCCAGCCAGGTAGCGCACTGTCCATCGCCCGAATTTCATACTGGTCGCCGCTGATTTGAATGTCGGGGTTCAGCCTGACCAGAACGATGGAAAACTGACGATGATTCCGGGTGGCACGACTCAGTTCCGAGTTAAAAGCTTCGTCAAAAAAAGTTGAAGTATAAAGGCCGGTCTGCTGATCCTTGAAGTTATGGTTGAGATTCGCGTTGATTTCCTTGAGCCGGTCGACTTCAACATTTAATGCTTTTATCTCTGCCGCGACTTTTTCTTTTTGCTTAATTTTTTCAACCGCCCGGGCAATGCTTTCGGCGATCGATGTAAATTCATCACCGGTTTTGACCAGGAAATCAAAGGCTCCAAGGTTCATGGCTTTGATGACCGCATCGAGAGAAGGAAAACTGGTTATGGCGATCACGACACATTCCGGCTGCTCGTTCTTGAACGTCTGCAACAACTCAAAGCTGTCCATACCGACCAGGACAAGGTCGAGAATGATGATCTTGGTCTCCTGTTTGCGAAACAGGTTTAGCGCCTCGGGTGCTGATTCAGCCGCAAGGGGCTGATGTCCCTCATCCTCGAGGAGTTGGCAGATGGCAGATCGGGTGTTGTCAGAGTTGTCGGCAACGAGAATTTTCATGGTCTAGGTTGAAATCCCCCTCCTTTTTCAACTATGGAGTATGGGCGAGATGACGAGTCTTGTCAACTTTTGACCTCCCCGACCGGCGGCAGAACGATTGTGAATGTGCTCCCTTCGCCCGGGGTGCTGTTGACGGTAATCGTTCCGTTGTGCTCCTTGATGATTCCGTAGCTGACCGACAGGCCAAGACCGGTTCCTTCTCCGGAAGGTTTGGTCGAGAAAAATGGCTCAAATACCTTGTCGCGAATTTCCGGGGGCATGCCGGGCCCATCGTCGATGACTTCAATTTTGATGTTGTTATTTCCGCCTGGCGAGGTTCGGACGGTGACACATCCGGGTTTTCCTTTCATCGCCTGTTGGGCATTGATCATCAGGTTCATCAGCACCTGTTGTAGCTGGTTTGAGTTCCCTTCTGTGAACTGTACCTGCGAGCTCAGTTCTTTACGCAGTTTAACCTGGTTGATACTGAGCTGATGTTCAACAATCGCCGCCGTCTTCTCAATAACGTCATTGATGTCAACCCGGTCAAAGGCAACCTCCTCCTTGCGGGCGAACTTGAGCAGATTTTCCATGATCATCTGGCAGCGTTTGGTTTCGGATTCGATTAATGTCAAGTTCTGGCGGATCGGCGAATCCTCGCCGGCTTTACGTAAGGAGAGTTGCGCCAGGCCGAGGATGCCGGCCAAAGGGTTCTTGACCTCATGGGCGATGCCGGCGCCAAGCTGACCGAAGGCTGACATTTTTTC
This sequence comes from Desulfuromonadales bacterium, assembly GCA_041573815.1. Classification (GTDB taxonomy): domain Bacteria; phylum Desulfobacterota; class Desulfuromonadia; order Desulfuromonadales; family UBA2294; genus BM707. Next base: position 4,789 of record JBFFPW010000085.1, on the reverse strand, counting down.
AGATTGAACCAACGCTTCCTGGGTCTTTTTCAAAGATTTATCCCGGTCATCCAGTTCGGTGGCCATGGAGTTGAATGAATTGGCCAGATCGCCAATTTCATCACGCGATGAGGCTTCGATGCTGACATCAAATTGCCCCTTGCCAAGCTCCTGGGTAGCAACCGAAAGACGCTCCAGTGGCCGGGTGATAAGGCGTGACCAGAGCAGGCTGAGCAGGGCGGAAAAAACCAGCAAGATCAGGGAAAGTACGAGCATATTGGACACCAACTCCCGGGCGGTCAGGTAGGCGGCTGATTTCGGTAGCTGGGAAATGGCCATCAGGTTGCCGATTTGAAGCGGTGCAAACCCGCCGATAAAGCCGACGCCGTTCAGGTCGTACTCGCGGACGCCGAGCATCTGGTCACTGCCGAGAATTTCCGTCAGGTTGAATGGAAAACTGAGTTGGTCCTTGTTGCCGACTTTCTGCTGCTCCGGATGTGACAGAAGGGTCCCGTCTGTAGTGATGATGTAGGTGTCAAAAACCTGTGATTGCTGATTGAGTTGATTGAGCCGATCCAGCAGTATCCTTGCGGCCACAACAGTTTGATCCCGGTCATTTGAGTCGGGATTGGCAACGGCCAGGGTCATGATCGGTAGTTTGTTGTTCCAGGTCGAGTTTTCGATAAAAACGGAACCCTTGAGAATCGATTCAATCGGCAGAGGGTTTTCCTGCGAATACTGATCGAGGTCCTTGCGGGACAGTCCTTTATTTTCAAGCATCTGGGCGTCAAAAACCGTCACCGGTTCCCGGTTTTTCTGGTGCAGGGTAATGGAAACAAAATCATCGAAATCAACGAATGTTTTCTGCAGTAGTTTGGCTTTGGCCCGCGAGGGGATCGTCCGGTCAAGCATCAGCCGGGTAAAAACCTGCAGGCGTTCACTATATCCGATCAGCAGGGTTTCGGTTTTTGAGGCGGCATTGAGCGAAGTGGTCGACGTCAGATCGTGGATATAAGCTTTCTTGTCCTCATGAAAGAGGTTGGCCATGATAAAGGTGATGACGCTGACCACTATGGTGATAACGACCAGAAGCGTTAGCAGAATTTTAAAGCGGATCGGGAATCTCAATTGTTTCAGCATAGGCTCATCCAGAAAGATATCAGTCGTTTATACCAGATATCGGGTGCATTTAGTACTTTCCGTTAATCAGCTGCGATTGATAACTGACGTTGCCGGCGTTATCGATCGCTTCGACAACGACAATGTTTATGCCGGGGTTAAGGTGGAGCTTATGTTGGAAGCTGCCATCCGGTGCGACTGTGACGACCTGTCCGGCAATATAAATGGTCGCATCGGGATCGCTCTCTCCGGCAATATCAACAACCGGTTGCTCGATCATTGCCGGCGGGAAATTAACGATGAGTTCAGGTGGTAGCTGGTCGTGTTGCAGGGAAAACTGACGTGCTGGGCTGAACGGTCCTTCGCCCGCTGAGTTCAATGAACTGATTTTCCAGAAATAGTCGCCTTCACGCAGATTGCCATGGGTAAATTCAGTGCGCTTCAGGATTTTATCAACCAGAATCTGGGTAAAGGCTTCATCTTTGGCCAGCAGGAGGTGGTATCGTTCGCTCCCCGCTTGCTGCGACCAGGATATTTTAACGCGCGGCGGCAGACTGCGGTATGGGAAGGTCGCCCGATGTCTGGGGGTCAACGGCACTGCTGGTGACTGCAGGGTGACCGGCTCGGTCGGCGCCAGTTCACCTACAATCCTTGTTATCTGGTTTTTGCCGAGGAAAACTGTTTCACCCTGGGCCTCGACTTCACCCTGGCCAGAATAGATAGTGACAGAAGAGGCCGCATCTTCGAGGACGTTGACTTTAAACTCGATCCCCTGCTGATCTTCAGGATTTGATTGGAGGCGCGCCACCGCGTTCGGCGTTTCGATTTCCAGATAAACATCGCTCTGGTCACCACCGACAATCCGCCCCCGCAGTTCGCCATCAACGACAACCATAAAGGATCGTTTCTCCTTGAACAGCAGGTCTTTTTCCAGGCGCCGGATAACAATCAGTGAGTTTTCGCCGAGGTCAATATAGTTTTGCGTGTCAAACCGGATGGTTGCTGAAGAACTTTCCAGGGTCTGCACGGCATCGAGGTTGCTCAACTGCATCCCTTTACGGGCACTGCGCCAGGCGATATCGCTCCCCTTTTTGCTTTTGACTGAATTGCGGGTCTCTACCAGGGTGGCGGCCCAGTCCTCATCGCCAAAAAGCAGGTTGGCATTTTCTCCCTGCGTCATTTTCAGTTCGCCTTGCCGCCGCGCGGTTTGATGCTGCTCATCGGTCGATTGATGAAATATAAAATGCAGACCGCTCCCTTCCGGGAAAACGAAGTTAAAGACCATGATCAGGATAGCGAAAAAAACCAGCACCAGGGCGATGGCAATGACCCCTTCGATAATGCGTTGCAGGATTTTTTTACCGCGTTGTTGCTCCATCAGTACATCCCCTGTGCCCGGATGAACCAGCCCTCGACCGAGAAGTCGTTGAGAGAGCGTTCATCGTCAGAAAAATCGGTAAAGTTGTAGCCGACCCCGAGACGGAAATGCTTCTTCGGTCGCCAACCAACCTCCGAAAGCCATCCCTGTTTCTGGCTGTCGGTCGCATCTTCGCTCAGCGTCCGGTACTCCAGTCCGAGGTCAATGTCGGAACGGAACAGGATATTCAGGCGGTGGATAGAGAGCCAGGAGCGGCTTTCAAAAGAGCCGGTCGCATCATGCTCCTCTTTCCAGCGTAACGCTTCCTTTTCAACCCATTCCAGCGCCCGGTTGATTTGTAATGACCACTCGATGGCCGCCGTTTCGAGAACCGTTTCATTCAACGCTTGACTGCCGACGGACTCCGGTTCCTCGTTGGTCAGGCGGGTAACGCGGGCCAAAGCGTTGAAACGGTCGTTGTTGACCGGTCGCCAAGCCAGGCCGACACTCGCTTCCTCAAAACCAGCCTCGTCGACGCCGGTTGATTGGTTTTCTGTTTTACTGAAGCGGTAGGTTCCGAGCAGCGTGAAGCTGTGATTCAGGGTTGTTTCAGCCTTGTTGATGGTCAGAAACTGGCGGCGATCAGTCGTACCGGTTTCCCGCCTGATTTCATTGCGCGAACTGATGTGGAAGAGTTCTCCGAGCTTGTAACTGATGCCGGAGGCAATGCTGGTCCTCTTGCTTTCGCTGCCGGCGTTGCTGGTTTTACTCAGTTCCCCACCGACAAAAAGATGTAATCCCGTTTGCAGGTCCCAGCCCTTTTCAGCACCGACAATCGACAGGTTGTGGTAGCCGGTATCACTGCGGGCCCATTGGTATTCACTGTAAATCCGGCCGATTTTGTCATTCATCTGCTCGCCGCCAACAACGGTTGTCGTGCTGCGTTCCACTTCGGTCTCATTGAGCCGCTGGGTGATATAGAGACGGCTGTTGCCGAGGTTGAGACTGATTCCGCCTTCGGCTGACTGCCCGCGGGTGCCGTCGGTCGCGCTGGCATGCATCGAGATTATCGAGTTCAGCTGGTAGTCGAGACCGACAGAGCTTTGGTCGTTGTCAATCCCGGAAAGGGTCTGTTGTTGTTCAATCCAGGCAAGCAGCCCTTTGCCGGTTTCATATTCAAGACGGACGGTTGCAAACTGGTCTTCGACGGTGAATCCGCCAAGTGTCTGACTTTCATTCGCCTGATATTCACTGATCAGGCGCCAGCGACCCTGTTGGTGTTGCCATTGGATCGTCGCCGAACTGAGCAGTTCAATGGCCGCTGCCTGGGTGACGTCACGGTCTTCGGTATCGTAACGGGCCGACAGCGTGTCAGCTTCGGTCGGTCGCAGGCGCAGAAGGATGCCGCTCTTGGCTGTCCCTTCTTCACTGCTATGACCGGCTGAATGGAAACCGGTTTCGATCTCCTTGTGGTAAAGCTTGAGCTGGTAACGATCCGGACGATTGATCCACTCGCCAATATCGATCTCGGCGGCAGCTTTCCAGGCCGCTCCGGAATCGGAGCCGAGGCGGGTCACCGATTGATAGGAGAGGCCGCCATCACTGCTGATATTCACAGCTGATTCGGCACCGCTGCTTTCAGCATATTCGCCCAACAGGCGGGTTGCTTCTCCCAGCTTGATCTCACTGTCGATGCCCCACATTTCGTATTCACCATTGTCGAGTTCATCCTGGACCGCGGTTCCGCCAATAGCGACATGATCACCAATTTGCTGCCGGACTCGAGCACCGACCGCTGTCTTTTCAAACGATTCAACCTGTGCTTCGTAGTCGATCTGCACAATGACCGGGTTGCCAGCCAGAATTGAGCTGTCGCTGATTCGCTCGTCCGGTTGGACGCTAGAAATCGGGCGGCGGAACAGGATGCGCCCTTCCGGGTACTTAATGGTGTAGTCGAGCCCTTCTTCCTGAGGGAGATTGGCCAGGCGCAGCCCGGTCAACTTGTCGCGAACGATAATGGCGACCTGCTCGCTCCCTTCGACCACGTCATGCTGGCTCAGATAGTAGAGTGAGCCGCCGGTGGCATCGATTTCATCTCTGACATGCAGTTGCTTGACTTCGGCACCAAACAGTTCAACTTCACTGCGGGCGTCGCCGTAACTGGTTTTTTCTTTTGAGCGATAAACAGCATGACCTCCGTACAGGGTTCGACGGTAGGTCGCCAGTTCGCCACCGGCCAGATCCAGCTGGTAGTTGCCGAGCAGGAGTTGCAGCTCGTCGCTGTCGAGCGCCAGGTAGAGTTTGCCCTGGCTTTCGGTGTCGTAAACCAGCTGG
>JBFFPW010000084.1:0-6609 GCA_041573815.1 Desulfuromonadales bacterium | reverse complement strand
CGTCGCTCAAGCATGCAGACACGGCGGGCGATGACCACCGACGGCTCGGGGATTGCCATCATCTCCTGCATGGTTTTGCGTGTCAGGTCGAGATCGTTGGGGTCGATCGTTTTGATGTGCTTGACCCCGAGAGCGCTACACAGTTTTTCCAGGTCGACGGTCGGGGCTTCATTCCCCTGCAACGTGTAACCGGTTGAAGGATTATCCTGACGACCCGTCATGCCGGTTGCGGCGTTATCGAGGATAACGATCGTAGCCGTTGAATTGTTGTAGACCAAATCCATGAGGCTGTTCACACCGGTATGCAGGAAGGTCGAATCGCCCATGACGCCAACGACCTTCTGGCGTTCAGCTTCAGGGAGAACCTTGGCTACACCGGTAGCATTACTGATGCCGGCCCCCATGCAGACGCAGGTGTCCATGGCGCCCAGCGGCGGCAGTGCCGCAAGGGTATAACAGCCGATATCGCCGGTCACGAAAGCGCCGAGTTGTTTGAGAATATGAAAAATGCCGCGATGACCGCAGCCCGGGCACAACATCGGCGGCCGACCAGGTAGTTCTTCATTGGCACTGAAAGCTGTTTCAGCGGAGGTGCCGTTGATGGCACGATCGATCCGCTCCGGAGTATATTCACCGCAGAGCGGCAGGATATCCTTGCCCACCACCTCAATTCCCATAACGCGAACAGCTTCTTCGATAAACGGGTCGAGTTCCTCAATTATGTGCAGTTTTTCGACTGAAGCGGCGAAGTCACGAATCATCTGTTTCGGCAATGGATAAACCATGCCGAGCTTTAGAACCGAGGCGTCGGGAAAGACTTCCTTGGCGTACTGATAAGCGACACCGGAGGTGATCACGCCAACCTTCTTGCTACCCTCTTCGATACGGTTGAAGGGCTGCGAGCAAGCCCACTCTTCGAGGTCGACGATCCGCTTCTCAACCAACGGATGACGTTTGCGGGCATTAGCCGGCAGCATGACCATTTTGCCCGGGTCGCGCTGCAGGGACGGCTCTGGCAGATCACTGACCGGATCCTGTAGAGTGACGATCGACTTGCCATGCGAAATCCGGGTATTGGAACGGAGGATCACCGGGGTATCAAACTGCTCGCTGATTTCAAAACCGAGGCGGGTAAAGGCACGCGCCTCTTCGCTATCGGCCGGTTCCAGCATCGGCACCTTGGCGAACTTGGCGTAGTTGCGGCTATCCTGCTCGTCCTGGCTGGAGTGCATCTCGGGATCGTCAGCGACTACCAATACAAGTCCGCCACGAACACCAATATAGGAGAGAGTAAAGAGAGGATCAGCGGCAACATTGAGTCCGACGTGTTTCATGGTCGCCAGAGCCCGTGCCCCTCCGAAGGATGCGCCGATGGCGACCTCGAGAGCAACCTTCTCATTTGGTGCCCAGGAAGAATCAATTTCTGAGTATTGAACTATGTTTTCAAGGATTTCCGTACTTGGTGTGCCGGGGTACGCAGAAGCGACACGCACACCAGCTTCATAAGCGCCGCGAGCAATCGCTTCATTCCCGGAAAGGATTGTTTTTTTCATTTTATTCCTTCATGCATTTTGAATATTTACTGGATGAAATACAGTATCGAGCGGCTTATGATATTGAAGAGGAGGTAAATTGTCAATGAATTGCGACGTTGTCAGCTGAATGCAAAATCAATCCTTCAAGAAGACCGAAATCACTGACAATCAGTTCAGGCTTGACGAAGGTTTGCAGCAGTTTTTTCAGCACCATCAAGCCGGGCAAAATGAGATCGCCCCGCCCTTCTTCCATGCCGGGCAATCCTTCTCTTTCCTGCACCGACATCGGCGTCAGCTTATGGATGTATTTGTCAATAATGGCTGCCTGTAATTTGTGGTTGTTGACCCGGCGCCAGTCATATGTTGTCATCTCAAGATCAAGGGCGGCCAGTGTTGTGACGGTGCCAGCAGTGCCAATAACAGATGTTTGCGGACAACATGCTGTCTCCATCAACTGTCGGGTTGAAAGCTCTCTGGAGAGATCTTTGAGTATCGTCCCTATAAACTCGTCGACAGAAGAACCGAACTCCATCTCAGCAAGCCGAACAACTCCGAGCGGACAACTATGCCTGAATAAAACATCCAGGCCGTTTGTCAGGATGATTTCGGTGCTACCACCACCAATATCTAAGATAATGGCGTGATCTGGTGTCGGGGCAACAACCGAAAGGACCCCCCTGGCACTGAGAGTCGCCTCTTCGGCGCCGGAGATGATTTTCAGATCTAGGCCGGTTTTTTGCAGAACCAGATCAACAAACAGTTCCCTGTTTGGAGCAGAACGCAATGCCTCGGTGCCAACGACCGTAATTGCATCCGGGTTGTGTTTCAGAATAGTTTTGGAAAAAGAATCTAAAGCAGAAAGGGTTCGATCCATGGCATCTTGAGCAAGGCCATCTTCAGTCTGCCCGCCCTTCAAGCGGGTTATTCTTCTTTCATAAGCGATCGGTTGAACTTTACCCTGAACAACATCACCCAGAAGCAATCGGACAGTATTCGAACCGACATCAATGGCCGCTAGCACTATTTCTCCCCAACAATTGCTTCTGCCAGATTCAGAGTGTGGTCGCCTATCTTCTCAAAATTATGTAGCATGTCTATAAAAATCAAGCCGGAGAGAACCGAGCAATCGCCTGTGTTTAATCGCGTAATATGATTATCGCGCAACGAACGTTCCATTTGATCAACCATCTCCTCTAGCTCTTCGGATTTCTCAAGCATGTCAATGGGTGGGACTTGATCCATGCAGTTAAGAACGTAATTCAGAAAATCCCGGGTGTGAGATGAGATTTCGTCCAACTCGGCCAGGGTTTTATCTGAAAATTTGATTTTCTCCTCAATTTGTCGCTGTCCAAGACGCCAGAGGTTTTCGCAGTGGTCACCAACCCGCTCGATATCATTCACCATATGCATCAGTGACGCAATTTCCCTGGAGGTGTCCTGTGCGATTGACTTCTGTGACAAAGAGACCAGGAAGTCCGTGATCTCCTTCTGCATAACGTCAAGCAAATCTTCTCTTTCAGCCAGCTTCGGTATGCGTTTGAGATCCCTTTCGCGCATGAATTGCAGAGTCCGATCATAGTTCTTCAGGGCTATTTGCGCCATGCGTTTTGTTTCTGCCCTTGCCTGGCCCAAGGCAATAGGCGGAGTATTAAGAACCCGATTATCAAGGTACTTGAGATGAAAGTCGACCTCTTCATCCACCCCGCGGATTATCATGGTTGATATTTTGGCCAGGGCACCAACAAACGGCAGGAAAATGACGACATTGATAACATTGAACAACGAATGCGTGTTGGCGATATACCGGGCAATATAGGGTTTATCTCCGATCGCCGCGCCTATCATCGCCGCCTGCTCCTTGGTCTGTACCACAAAATCGGCAGCTCCTCCGACAAGAGGTTCCGTCAAATACGTAATAAATTGCATATAGTATGGCAACAACAGCAGCATATAGACGGTACCGATGGAATTAAATAAAAAATGAGCCAAAGCTGTTCGCCGGGCAGCAAGATTGGTCCCGATCGCAGCCAGGTTGGCAGTAATCGTCGTGCCAATATTCTCACCAAGGATAAGAGCAACACTCGCTTCGAAAGTCAGCAAGCCGCTACTGGCCAGAGCCAGAGTGATTCCGATCGTTGCACTACTACTCTGTACGATAATCGTCAGGATTGCGCCGATCATAACCCCGAGAAGTGGATTATGGCCAACTGTCAGGAAAATTGCTTTAAATGCTTCACTCCCTTTGACCGGATCAAAGGCTTGCTTCATCACTGACAAACCAAAGAACAGCATGCCGAACCCGAGAATAATTTCCCCGATATAAACCCACTTCCGGCTTTTTGAAAAAAGCTTGAGTCCAGCTCCCAGTCCGATAGCTGGCAAGGCATATTTAGTAATTTTAAATGCGATCAGTTGCGCTGTTACGGTGGTGCCGATATTCGCACCAAGAATAACTCCGATCGATTGAACCAGCGACATCAGGCCGGCATTGACGAAGCCGACAACCATAACGGTTGTTGCGCTGGATGATTGGACTATTGCTGTCACCGCGAGACCGACAAACATACCGATGACGCGGTTATTTGTGAGTGCGGCGAGAATTTTACGGATCCGGCTACCAGCGACTTTTTGCAAGCCTTCGGACATGATTTTCATACCGAAAAGGAAAAGCCCAAGGCCGCCAAATAAGCCAAAAATCAAATTTTTGTTCATCAATAATTCAAACACAATACAAACTCCGGTATAGAATGTTTGCTTGCCTTGCAGGCTGATGAAACACTAATTAATGTGGGTTATTTTTCAATCGAAAAAGGAAAAGAATAGGAAAGTTTTTTGCTTTTAGAAACGGGCAGATCCGCTCTCAGGGTGACATGTCGTTCGTCGAAAATTTCAATCTTGAAATAGAGCATCCCTGAGATCTGTTGACCTTTTGCCAACGAACCGACTCTCAGTGGAGTTAATTCATCGATTGCTGGCAAACCCGAGCCAATGTAGGGACGTTCACTTGCCATGGCAGAGGACGCACGATGCTGTTCCAGGTCGACAACATCATAATAGCCGACAAATGGATAAGGAAGGAATTGGCCAATCGCAGGATTCAGGATGGCATTCACCTCTTCGGGTGCTATTGGAGGGTGACTGTTGCCGGCGGTATCAACAAGGGTGAAAGCATCAAGGGCGACATCTACGTTGGACGTGTATTTGTTATCAAGAGTCAGATAAAAAGCGGCAAGAGCCGTTTCGATATCATAACCACCGACGGCAGTATCCTGAACACGAGCAGTCACGGTAAGGCCGGAATTATTGATTTTGATCGATTGATCACTGGGATTTACAATGGCACCCGGAGTTGCCGGTTTTGGGATAATTGAAATGCTGCTGCAGCCGGTGACAATCAGGGCCAAAAGAAGACCTACGGCAGACAGATATCTCATAAAACCCCCTTTTATCAAGTTGGATCAGATAAAGACCACATCAACATTTCTCTGTACTCTTCGTTGTTCTCTCGGATTCGTGAGGAAAAAACCTTGATGATATTTCGCATAACGGTGAGCGCTATTTTAGGCTTGGCTGCACAGAGCTTTTCAAAGTCCGACTTCTTAATACTGAGAAGAACCGCATCGTCTTCGACACGGGCTGTTGCCGAGCGTGGTGCCCCGTCAAGGATTGCCATCTCACCGAAAACATCAAGGGGATTCAGGGTGACAAGAATCTTTTCATCGCCCTCGGCAATTAATTTTGAAATTTTAACGCGACCGCTTTTAATCAAATAGAGCGATTCACCGGGCATTTGCTCAACAAAAACAGTTTTACCAGAGGAGAGTTTTTTTTCATAAAAAAGAGAAGCAAGAACCTCAATTTCTTTATTATCGAGATCCTTGAACAGGAAACAATCAGTCAGCTTGGAGATGTCAACTTTTGTCATAGGTAAACTATTGACCGCCTGTCATTTCAACCGGGATATCACCCTGGTCCCATGGGTTGTCGTAAATTGCAATTTGCACCGAACGTTTGCCCGCAGCCGAAACATTCTCAGGCTGCATTGGACCAAAACCTGAAATGTAATGATCTAATGATACACCATGTTTGTCACGAAGGAAACTTTCAACTGCTCGAGCCCGTTCAATTGACAATCTGAAGTTCTTGATTTTAGCCCCTTCCGGGCTTGCAAAACCTTCTATCCGAACCATTTTTTCTTTTAAATTTATATTTTTGAGGAACGGGGCATTATTGTTCAATACCTCACTGGCTTCAGTCGTAATCGCGACCGAATTTACCGGGAAGTTGATCGTACAGAGAACTTCACGTTGACCCAAAAAGGATTCAGCGTCCTTGGTAGTCACTATTTTTATATTGCTGGCATTAACTGTAGTCGCGACAAAAAAAAGAGTTGCGGATGTAATGAAAGTTTTGATCATTTCTCTATTCCGCTGGAACAAGGACAAGTAATTCAACGCGACGATTTTGCGAGCGACCTTCAACCTGATCATTCGGTGCGATTGGTTTCTCTTCTCCAAAACCCTTGACAAAAACCCTGTTTGGATCGATCCCGTTTTTGGCAACCAGGTGCATCGCATACTCAACAGCCCGGTCGTAAGAAAGAGCGTCGTTATATTTGTTAGAGCCAGTGCTATCGGTATGACCATCAATACGCATAGCGACCCACTTGTTATCTCGGCTTAACTCAACAGCTATCATCGACAGGGCCGCAGAGCCTTCTGGAGTTAAACTATATTGATCTACCTGGAAAGAAAACTCTGGCAAGATAAAGCGGCGATACACTCTTGCTTTTTTGGCTGTCTCAATAGAAGCTCTTTGAGTTGCTGCCATGGCTGGCGGACCTATTGGCGACACAGACTGCTTGTTAATCTGGTTACTAAAGGTTTCTGTCATGGCAATATTCTGCGAAGGCTCAAGAACAATTTCCTGGGTATTTCCAACCGGAATCTCAACAGCGGAAGTGGCCGGCGGCGCAATCAGTAATTGTGGTAATGGCATGACGGGAATGACTGTTTCAGTTGCGCCTGGTCCGGCGGGTAATCCCTGAAGAGAAGCTGGGGACACGGTAGCTGGG
>JBFFPW010000083.1:0-6635 GCA_041573815.1 Desulfuromonadales bacterium | reverse complement strand
TGGGGCTCTGAGGACGAGTGGTTGGGAGACAGTCGCTACAGCGGCGATCGGGAACTCGAGAAGCCGCTCGCCGCCGTGCAGATGGGCTTGATCTATGTGAACCCGGAAGGGCCTAACGGAGAGCCGGATCCGGTCGCCTCGGGGCGCGACGTGCGTGAGACCTTCGGCCGCATGGCGATGAATGATGAAGAGACCGTCGCCCTCATCGCCGGTGGTCACACCTTTGGCAAATGTCATGGTGCCGGTGATGCCGCGCATGTCGGCCCCGAGCCGGAAGCTGCCCCGATTGAAGAACAGGGGCTCGGCTGGATCAGCAGCTTCGGTAGTGGCAAGGCGGGCGACACGATTACCAGTGGTATCGAAGGGGCCTGGAAGGCGAACCCGACGCAGTGGGACATGGGCTACCTCAAAGTCATGTTCAAGTACGAGTGGGAACTGGTGAAGAGCCCGGCCGGCGCCAACCAGTGGCTAGCAAAGGATGTCGATGACGAAGACATGGTCGAAGATGCTTTCGATCCCGAAAAAAAACACCGGCCGATGATGACCACGGCCGATCTCTCCCTGAAATTTGATCCGATTTACGAGCCGATCGCCCGGCGCTACCTTGATAATCCGGTGGAGTTCGCCGATGCCTTCGCCCGAGCCTGGTTCAAACTGACCCACCGTGACATGGGGCCGAAGCCCTGCTACCTCGGACCGGAAGTCCCGGACGAAGACCTCATCTGGCAAGACCCGGTTCCGAAAGCCGAACGCCCCATTATAGACGGTCAAGATATCGGCAGTCTCAAGGACAAAATTCTCGCAACGGGACTCACCATATCGCAGCTCGTTACAACCGCCTGGGCAGCCGCTTCGACCTACCGCGATTCCGACCGCCGTGGCGGAGCCAACGGCGCCCGCATCCGCCTGGCACCACAGAATGGCTGGGAGATCAACCAGCCGGCACAACTGCAGGGGGTTCTTCAGACGCTGGAGGGCATCCAGAATTCGTTCAACACTGGTGACAAAAAAGTTTCACTCGCTGACCTGATCGTTCTCGGCGGCTGTGTCGCGGTCGAGCAAGCGGCGAAAAAAAGCGGTTACGATATCAGCGTCCCGTTCACACCAGGGCGCACCGACGCCACCCAGGAGCAAACCGATGAAAAGTCATTCGCTGCTCTTGAGCCTGAAGCCGACGGTTTCCGAAACTACCAAAAGACGGAGTACTCTGTACCGGCAGAGAAGATGTTGGTTGATCGGTCGCAGCTGTTGACTTTGAGCGCGCCGGAGATGACCGTTTTGGTTGGTGGACTACGAGTTCTCGGAGCCAACGTTGGCCAATCAAAACACGGGGTCTGGACCGACCGACCAGAGACACTCTCTAACGACTTCTTTGTTAACTTACTCGATATGGGCACCGAGTGGAAATCAACCGCTGAAAAGGGTATCTACGAAGGGCGGGATCGCGCGTCAGGCGATCTGAAGTGGACCGGCACCCGCGTCGATCTCATCTTTGGGTCAAACTCGCAGCTGCGGGCTCTGGCCGAGGTTTACGGCTGTGAAGACGCGGCAGAGAAATTTGTTAACGATTTCGTCACGGCGTGGGACAAGGTGATGAACCTTGATCGTTTCGACCTCGTCTGAGCATTCCTGACGGCAAAATGCATAAAGGGCGCACAGAAGGTTCTGTGCGCCCTTTGATTTACTGGCTCTCGCAACCAGGCTCGACCTAAAACGACCTTCAGCCTCTGATCAATAAGCTACTCCGCAAACAACTGCGAAAGCGGCTCGTGGTGGTAGATGGCCAGACGATCGCTGGCGCGGGTGATCGCCACATAGAGCAGGTTCTTCCCCAGAGCGGTCACCGGATAAGCCTTCTGGCTCGGATTCCAGAGAATCACCCCGGAGAATTCGAGCCCCTTCACCTGGTGAGCATTGGTGATCAGCAGCCCCGGCTCAAACGACAGATCACCGGTCTGCAACCGCACCCCCGGCAGATCGTTTAAGGCGGCGTACACCGTTTCAGCCTCCTGCTTGTAGCGGCAGATGATGGCGGTCAGGCTTCTTTTCTCGCGCGCCAGAAGCGTGCCGACCGAGCGCCGCAAATGATCGAGCGCCGCCGCCTGTTTGGCAAAACTGTGGCTGCGTGGGTCCGGCCCGTGGTTGACCACCTTGCCGACCGGCCGACCGGAAACCCGGCTGGCCAGATCCATGATTTGCCGGGTCGAACGATAGCTGACATCAAGCTCGCCGGAGGAAAGTCCGGCGTTCTTCAGTTCGAGCTGAAAAGCCGAGAAGCCGGCCGCATCGACAAAATCGAGGATCTGCTGTTTCTCATCGGCACAAACAGTCAGGCTGCGGCGGCCAGTGGTCGCAAACATCAGGGCGTGCAGCTCAACCAGCGACAGATCCTGCGCTTCATCGATCAGCACATGGTCGTACCAGCCGAGAACCTGGGAAATCTCTGCGCCCTTGTTGCGCAGCTGCGCCAGGTGGATCAACAGACCGGCATCGTCAAACGCCAGCGCCTTAACCTCTCCACTGCGCAACCGCTCTCCCTCGCGTGCCAGCGCCTCAAGCTGTGGTCCCTCTCCAAGGTGGCGACGGCATAACTCCGTCGCCGTATAGAAACCACCGAGATCCGGCAGCAGCGCTCCACCACGGGTCGTCGCCACATACTCAAGCAGGGCCGCGTGAATCGCCGAGCTTTTTTTCAGGGCGGTCAGGTTGTTGCCCCACCTCGGAGTAAACGGCAGGGTGACACCGAGAGAACGGAGCGCCTTGGCGGCCCAGGAGTGGAAGGTTTCAACCGGTAGTTGATCGGTTAACAGTTCGACCGAGGTCTTTTTGACATAGTTGCGCAGCGACTTGTTAAACATCACCACCATGCAGCGCTTGGGTCGGAACATTTCTTCCTGGTTAAAGATCAGGTAAGAGAGCCGGTGCAAGGCGACCGTAGTTTTACCGCAGCCGGCGCCACCGGTCAGGTAGAGGCAGCCGTCACTGTTGCGGGTAATCAGTCCGAACTGTTCGCGCGAGATCAGCGAGACAATATCAACCATGCGGTGATCGCCGCCCATCTCTTTTTTGCTGACGCTGGCGTTCTGTTGCCCCGGCGCCTTCCAGATACCGTCGCGCTTCTGCAGGAAACCGCTGCCACTCTGCAGCGACAGCAGTTCGCGTTGGGAAATACCATAGGCGATTTTCCGCTCGATGGTGCCAGAACGTTCCTGCTCTCCGATATCATCTTCGTACGCTTCGCCCTCATCCCACTCGTAATAAAGTTTGGAGATCTCGGCCTTGCGCCAGTCGGTAACCATAACCTTCGAGCCGGCCATCAACCCCTGCTTGCCGAACAGAATATGTTTGCGGCCGATCTTTGGATCATCGTCACAGATGGTGATTCCGGCCAGGTAGGGGACCGACAACTGCTCGAACGGCGGCAGGTATTTGTATGGGTCATATTGGGAAAGGCGGGCGATTTCGAAGGTCAGCTTGTCTTTTTCGCGCGGGTTCTCACTGGCGAGCCGCTCGACTTCCAGGGCGCGGATCTTCCGGTCATGACCGGCGAGCTGCTCCTTGCGCTCCAGGTTGTAGCGATCGGCCGCCTGGCAGATCTCAGTCAGACGCAGCTCTTCTTTATTTATTTCATCGGTTGTGGCGGAATCAAGGCTGTCAGGCATATCGGTTCTTTGTCAAAAGCGGTGCGTGGTTGATATAAGCGCAGACAATATCCTTGAACCCGGAGTGACGCAACAATAAATGTAAGACCGGGAGAGGTGCGTTCGTGCAGAAAATCAGCATTAACTCCCCGCAACTCCCTCCCACAGTGCTATCATGTACAGAATGAACCCGTTTTGAACATAACAACTCACTCTGTCAGGAAAAAGCATGAAGAAAAACTTTAAAATGTCCCACCCCAAGCACAAGCTCCCGCGCCTGGTTGATTTGTATAAACACGAAGTAAAAAAATACATTAAAAGAGAGCGGCGCAAAACTCTGCCGGAAGGGGTCGACTTCTGGGATTTCGACTGCAAGTACGGCGCTGATGAAGCGAGCAGTGAAGTGATTCACATTTCGGCCATCAACAAGCACATCTCGCAGGCCGAGGCCGATGGCCTCGAATCGTTTTACCTGGAGATTCTTGCCAAGCCGGGCATCCGCACTAAAAAACCAGTCGACTTGACTGAAGACGATGGTGAAATCGACAGCGCAGCCGGTGACGACGAGGTCGATGAGTCGACCGATTAATCGGCAGCCGACGACAACAGAAAAGGCCAGTTCCCGCATTGCGGTGACTGGCCTTTTTTTATCTGCGAGGGCGCGTACTTTTAAAGGAGCGGCTTGATAAACCGCTCAAAGGTCACCTGCTGCTTGGCGGTCAGCAGATCAATATCGGCATGGTTGTCGAGCAGAAATGTGCCGACGCCGATAACAGTTTTCGCCAGGTAGCCGGTGCCGGCAACCGCTTCTTCAATTTCATCGATCCGATTGGTGATCAACGCTCTCAGCTTGTTTTTGTCGATATTCAAGATGGTTCTCCCGTAATTAAATTACTCAGGAGACTCAGCCCGATATTTCAGCTGCGCCCCTTTGAGGAAATTCCTTAAAATCTGATCTTTGCAATCCCGGTAATGCTTATGCCCCGGCTTGCGAAACAGTGCACTCAGTTCGTGCGGACTGATCTTCATGCCGCCCAGACTGAGAAATTCCAGAACATCGTCATTTTTCAGGTCGAAAGCAATCTTCAACTTCTTGAAGATGATGTTGTTATTCAGCCGTTGTTCCGGCTCCGGTTGCGGGCCCTCTTTTTTCCCCCGTTGATCGGTTATGAGGCCATTAAGAAAAACCGCCAACTGCCGGTCACTACATTCCTGGTAGGCCGGTTCATCCTCTTTTTTCAGCCAGGCACTGATCTGCTCGCGACTCTCTTCCTGACCGCCGAGGCGGAACAACACAATCATTTTTGAATCATTACAATCAAAAATATAGCGGACGCGGCGTAAGACATCATTATTGGTCATAGTTTATTTGACTCTCTTTTGCATTGCCAGGTAGAGGTTTTCAACCTTGGTCCGGGCCCAGGGCGTCTTGCGCAGGAACTTGAGACTCGACTTCACTGATGGGTCGCTTTTAAAACAGTTGATATCGATGCGATTCCCCAGACCGGGCCAACCGTACGCTTCTACCAGGCTGGTAACGATCTGTTCGAGAGTGATCCCATGCAACGGATCATTGTTATTTTGCTCGTTCATCGCTGCCGACCCCCCCGTCTCTGCTAACCGCAACACTTCTTGTATTTTTTTTCACTGCCACAAGGGCAAGGATCGTTGCGACCGACCTTGGTGACGCTCAGGGGCTGACCCTTGACCATCGCCCCCTCGGTGAAAAACCATTTCTTCTTTTTGCGTTCAAACTGACCCCGCTCATGATGACTGCGGATACCGTCCTTGTCACGAAAGCGGGCGACAAACTCGACCTCACCGGTTTCGTCTTTCTGACCACCGTCTTTGGTATCAACAATCTCCAGACCATGCCACTCGGATTTCTCGGCCCATTTCTGGGTCGCTTTGTGATCGTAATCCTTGCGGTAATCGGGATGCAAGCTATCGCGGATAAAATCGACCTCGACCACCACATGCGCCGTGTAGCGCGCCCGCATCAACTGCTCGGCGGTTTCAGCGGCTTTCTTGCCTTTGATAATCGGTTCACAACAGGCGCTGTATTCGGCACTGCTGCCGCAGGGACAATCCGTCATTTTACACTCTCCTTCAATTCGGCAAATTCGTCGGCCGAAGTCTAGTCATCTGCGGGGGTGGTGTCAAGAGGTGGGCTCATTTGAGGGCGCAACTGGTGCAAAGCGGCCAGAAGTCTTTCGCCACGCAGGGTGCCGGTGCTGGCATCGAGGTGAACGGTCTGCCCGTCGGTGCTTCGATCAGCGCTGATTTCTGGCGGGGCCGAGACGCCAGCCCTCAGGTGCAGGACGATAGTAACCTTTTTCACCCGACTGCTAAGGGCACCAACGCTACTCCGCTTCACCAACTCGAGATCGACAATATCCGCCCAGGGGATTTCGTAACCCTGCTCTCGATAGCTTCTATTATAAAAGTGCGTGACCACCTTTTCACGATCAGCGTAGAGCATGACCGGCGGCGAGCGGTACATTATGATGCTTTTGCGCACTCCTGCGACCATCATCAACGTCAAAGTGGACGTACAGGCAAAGAGGATTTTCTGGTCAGGCCATGCGGCGACCGCCATGGTCAGAACCATGGCTCCAACGGCAAGGCAACAAAAAAGCATGAAAACCGTCCAGCCGCGATGCCAGGAAACAGTAATTTGTTCTGAATTTGTCATAGCCTGAATCTAATCATTTTTTGCCGGAAGAGCAAAGAAAAACGGTCGAAGTAAGAACCAAAACATGGCTGACACAACATATTATTTTTTTAACTTGCATCCTGACCGCCAGACGCCTATAGTCGGCGTCTTTTTCTAAATTCCAACGCAAATTCATATATTTAAGGACAAACGATGTTTGATTTTCTCGTTCGCAAGGGCGTTTCGGCCAAGGCCGACCTCCTGTCGGGGCTGACCGTCGCCCTCGCCCTGGTGCCGGAAGCGGTCGCCTTTTCATTCGTCGCTGGCGTAGAACCGCT
>JBFFPW010000082.1:0-6636 GCA_041573815.1 Desulfuromonadales bacterium | reverse complement strand
GGATCAGGTTTTAAACCTGATCCCTTTCGTTTTAACAAACAACAGAACCTAGACGCTGATATCGACATGTAATTCATCGGCAACGTTCGACAATCCTTCTTCCAGTTTATCCAGCGTCATCCCGGTCGGCATCTGGATATCAATGTCCATAATATAAAGTGGTGTACCGCTGCCTGGTGCAGCCATAACCTTTGATGTCAAGTCGAGGATATTGACCTTGTTATCAGCCAAAAACTGGCTGATTTTGTAAACGATACCGGCCTGGTCCATTCCCTCGACATGCAATGTGTAATTGAGAGTACCCCCTTTTTTCAGTTCGCCCCGCTCATCGAGCGGCCGCATGAATGCTGAAATCCCCTTATCTTTTTCCAGCCGACGACACTCCTTGAGGAGCTGTTCCTCTGTTTCGGCATTCTGACTTGAAAACAACAGAACCAGGGTGAACTCGTCAGCCAGCAGGGTCATGGTGTTATCTTCGAGATTGCAGCCATTCTCATAAAGAATCTTGGTGACATCAGCAACAATGCCGGGACGGTCCTTACCAAAAGCGGTCATAATAAAACGGTTGGCCATAATATCCTCCATGTTCATCAGATAATGATAGACATCTTATACAGAGAGACAGAACAAGTCAAAGCTTCGCACCAAAAACAAACAGGGCCAGGCAAAAGCCTGACCCTGTTCTCTCTGCTGAATCCAGGTTAAGAATCTTTGGGATGTGGTTGGGGAGGACATCCCGAAAATATCGACCCATCTCCAGCAAATTTGGTTTTAGCAAAATAACAAATTAATTTTACTTTTACAGTTAATTTGTTCTTAATTTCGTCGAAATAAGTCTCGGTTTCAGAACTTTTCAAATTCCTTATCGAGTTCATCTTTCTGACCCTGAATATCAAGATCAATCACCGTATTCTGAGATCCCGTACCACCGCCCCTGTGAGGAGCAGTATCCGTAACATTTGGTCGCGTGACCGGAGCGGCCAGAGTCCGTTGCTGGACATTGGCAGTACGGGGTGCGGCTGTTCGACGGAGCTGGTCTTCGCCGATTTCGAAAAACTGCATCATTTCTCGCAAGGTTTCAGACTGGCTGGAAAGTTCCTCAGAAGTTGATGCCATCTCTTCGGCGGCAGCAGCGTTCTGCTGAATAATCTGATCCAGGTTTTGAATGGCCTTGTTGATCTGGTCCGAACCGGCATCCTGCTCCCGACTGGCCGCAGCAATTTCCTGCACCAGCTCAGCAGTCTTCTGAATATCAGGAACGATCTTGTCGAGCAATTCGCCCGCTCTCTCGGCAACGCCGACACTGGAAGCTGAAAGATCACTGATCTCACCGGCAGCAATCTGGCTCCGCTCGGCCAGTTTCCGGACTTCAGCCGCGACAACCGCAAAACCTTTACCGTGTTCGCCGGCACGCGCTGCCTCAATAGCTGCATTGAGTGCCAACAGATTGGTCTGACGGGCAATCTCTTCGATGATATTTATTTTCTCAACAATTTCGCGCATCGCACCAACAGTCTGATTGACAGCTTCACCACCCTCTCGGGTCTGGTCGGCCGCCTGGATAGCGATCTTTTCCGTCTGCAGGGCATTGTCGGCATTCTGCCGGATATTGGCCGCCATCTCCTCAATGGAAGAGGATGCCTCTTCAGCAGCAGCAGCCTGTTCCGATGCACCTTGCGACATCTGCATGGAGCTGTCGTTCATCGCCTGGCTTCCAGTGGCAACATTTTCCGATGCAGCCTGAACGCCACTGACAACTTCGGTAAGTCGCTCTGCCATGGTTTTCAACGCCTGCATCAGCTCATCTTTTTCCGAACGACGATGGATTTCGATATCCAACTTGCCACTGGCAATCTCTTGAGCAACGGCAGCTGCGTCCCGTGATGAACGATTCATCTTGCGCATTGCCCTTAACAATTGTCCTGACTCATCCTTTGTATCAACTGGGATATCACGGGTGGTATCACCGGCGGCCAGATCGTTAGCCACTTCAACCGCTAAGTTCAGCGGCCGGGAGATACTGCGGCCAATAAAATAAGCCAGGGTCGTCAGCAACAGAATGATCGCGACAACGGCAATTCCCGTTTCCTGCAGATGCTGAAAAAAGGCAGCCTCAACATCCTCGATGTAAACGCCGGTACCGATAACCCAGCCCCAGGGCTTGAAACCTTTGACATACGATAGCTTGGGCGCCAGATAGTCTTTATCATCACCTTTCTGCCAGACATAGTCGACGAAGCCACCACCTTTTGCTTCAGTGACCTTGACCATCTCAACAAACAGATGCTTGCCATTTGGATCCTTGAAATCACTAATATCCTGACCTTCAAGTTTCTTGACAAACGGGTGCATGATCATCCGCGGCTGAAAATCGTTAATCCACAGATAGCCATTATCGCCATAACGCATGAACTCAATCGCTTCAATCGCCAGTGATCTGGCCTGAGTATCAAGAAGTTCGCCGGCCTGGGCTTGATCATAGTAATGCTGGGCGGTCGAATAGGCTGTCTCGACAATATTCTGCAGTTTCTCTTTCCGGTCATCCATCATCGAATCCCGGTTACTCAAGATAAGCACACCGGAGTTAATTATGAAGGTAATCAGAAAGACGCCAACAATAAGTGACAATTTGTACCTGATGTTCATTGATCCAAGAAAATTCATTTTTTCCTCCCCGGAAAAGGTCTTACTTTCTTATTCAGCAAAAATTAAACGTTAACTTTATGACTCGATTACTGTCTCATTTTCATGGCCTTCGATGGCCGCCAACTCTTCGGCAGTAAATACACGATCAATATCAAGAATAATCAAAAATTGGTCGTTAATGTTCCCCATG
The DNA here is from genome assembly GCA_041573815.1 of Desulfuromonadales bacterium. Lineage (GTDB taxonomy): Bacteria > Desulfobacterota > Desulfuromonadia > Desulfuromonadales > UBA2294 > BM707. Next base: position 3,800 of record JBFFPW010000082.1, on the reverse strand, counting down.
CCCTTGATAAACTCAGTGTTCAGTTTGGTGCCAAGGCGAGGCGGCGGCTCAATCTGCGCTGCGGTCAGGTCAAGTACCTCCTGAACGGCATCAACCATGGCCCCGATGACAATGACATCACCATCAATTTCGACTTCGATGACAATAATGCAGGTATCGATAGTCTGTTCAACTTCGGCCATGCCGAATTTGCGACGCAGGTTGATCACCGGCACCACGCTGCCGCGCAGGTTGATCACCCCGAGCATATAGTCGGGCATCTGCGGAACGTTGGTCACTTCCGAAAAGTCCAGGACCTCACGGGCCTTGCTGACATCGACACCAAACAACTCATCGCCAAGTTTAAAAGTCAAATATTGAATTGTTTCGCTCGTTTCGCTCATATTCTCCCCTTATTAAGACCAGTCCTCTTATGCCTAGGACATCACCATATTAACAACGGTCAACAACTGTTCCGGCTTGAATGGCTTTACAACCCAACCGGAGGCCCCGGCTGCCTTACCTTTCTGTTTCTTGTCATCATCCGATTCAGACGTCAACATGATGATCGGCACAAACCGGAAACCACTGGTCCGGCGAACCTGTCGGATCAGATCGATGCCGTCAACCTTGGGCATATTCAGATCGGTAATCAGCATATTGATCGGCGTAATTTCTTCGTTGCCAAGATACTCAAGAGCCTCATGGCCATTGCAGGCCTCGACGATTTCATGACCTGCTTCGCTCAAAGCGCTCGATAAAGCGAGTCTGACCGTTGCTGAGTCATCGACTATCAAGATTTTTTTTCTCATGGCCTGCTCCTCGTTGCTAGCGATGCAAAGAAGTCGCATGGCTGATAATATTTGAACTGTTGTCCTGTTCAGTCAACCTGGACAGCATTTCAACGACGCTGGTCGGGCCAGCGTAATAAAGCCGGGGCTTCCTGTACTGGATATTCAGTGACTCCACTATCTGCTTCAAGCTCTCCGACTCTTTGACAAAAACAACCGGGATGTCCAGACCGATATCCCGAATATCTTCAATGAGCTTGGTGATATCGACATTCAGGTATGGATTGTTCACCACCAGTCCGGAAAAATACGCTTCCGTTATGCGGGAATGCGAAAGGAGGTTGATGGCTTCATCCTCATCGGTTATAACCCGGATATCAAACCCGGCAACTTCAAGGTTAAAACAGATAGCAGGCTTGCTCTGACCGTTACAATCTAGAATCAATATCTGTTTTTTGCTCATATATCCCAGCCCCGGTGGAAAGTAATTATTTAACGTGTTCTGTCCCTTATAGAGAGCAAGGGCCGTTCCAACTTTATTTTTTGGAGTCAAGTATCTGGAATATAATGGTTTATTGGAAGTTGTTTGTCAGGGGAGAATAACCGGCCAAACGTAACTTAAGTTACAGAAAGAGTCCGGAGAAAAAAGAATTCGCACGGAGAAACAGGGAGTTAGAGACAAGAGTAACAAAAGTTACGGTTACACTCCTGAAGATTGAAAAAATCAGGATTTATTCAAGCGTTTGCTGAGGGCGGGGCGTGAAATACCGAGAAGTTTGGCGGCCCGGGTTTGATTACCATCACTGCGGCGCATGGCCTCCTCGACCAGAAGGTCGGCCGACTCCTTAAGTGTTGGCAGGTTAGCCGGGTATTGGACAGTCTCAATCGGGTCGCCAGGAGCAGTCAATGGTACAGTGAGTGGTTTTGTCGTTATTGTTTTTTTAAAGGTGGCCGGGCTTAAAAGTCCTGACTTATGCAGGCTCATCGCCTCAAAAACCATCGACCGCAACTCCCGCACATTTCCAGGAAAAGAATAGCCCTGCAATAACGGTATCAATTGCGGATCCGGTTGAGGGACCTCCCGGCCTTGAGACCCGGCGGCTTCTTTGAGAAACTTCTGTAAAAGTAATGGAATATCTTCCAAGCGCTGACGCAATGGTGGCAAAGCAACACGGTAGGAACTGAGTCGATAATAAAGATCCGTCCGGAATTCTCCCTGTTGTTGCATTTCTTCAAGGTTTCGGTTGGTGGCGAAGACGAAACGCGTATTATGCTGCTTCGCTTTGTCGCTGCCGAGCGGAAAGTACTCGCCCTCCTGCAGTAATCGTAGCAGTTTCACCTGGGAGGAGTTGCTTAAATCACCAATTTCATCGAGGAACAGAACCCCGCCAGCAGCCTGTTCGATAACACCGGCCCGCTCCTGATCAGCACCGGTATAGGCACCCTTGACGTGTCCGAACAGGGTATCGGAAAAAACATTGTCGTCGAGGCCGGCAGCGTTCACGGCAACCCAGGGCCCATCGATGTAGCCAATGTCATGGATTGCCTTGGCAATCAGCTCCTTGCCCGATCCACTCTCGCCAAGGACCAGAACCGGTTCGTTTCCAGAGGCAATCGCCTCAACATATTGGAATACGGCCCGCATCTTCTTGCTTTTGCTTCTGATACCGGCAAAAATCTCGGTATGCTCGATCTCGTCCTGCAAAAATCGATCACGTAACTGCTTGTTTTCTTTCTGCAGGCGGGACAGCTCCAGAGCACGCTCAATGCCATTCATAATACGGTCAACTTCGGTGGTTTTGACATAGTAGTCAAACGCCCCGAGTTTCATGCATTGCACCGCCAGCTCGACCTGAACCAGACCAGTCGTCATGATAACCGGCAATTGCGGGTAGGCTTCCTTTATCTGCACCAGTAGTTCATCACCAGAGATATAAGGCATGGTGATATCGAGGATCACCAGATCAACGTCAACATCGCCAAGAATCGACATGGCATCGCGACTATCCAGACAGGAGACAACACAAATTTCAAGATGGCGTTCAATGGCCAGCCCGAGTGCCCGTTGCCAGGAAATCTCGTCATCAACAACAAGAATTGAAAGTTTCTTGTAACGTTCAGGCATTGTCCGTAACTTTCTCGGCAGTCGGCAGTTCAACCGTCACTGCCATCCCTTTTCCGAGTTCCGAATCAAAGGAGAGAGTCCCTTTATGCTCATCGATAATACGGCTGGAAACTGACAATCCGAGACCGGTCCCTCCAGTCTCACGCCGAGAGGTAAAGAAGGGGTCGGTTATCTGTTGCAGTGAAACAGCATCGACACCGACGCCCTCATCTCTGATAACGACCTTGACGCAATCATTCTCTTCATTGAATGCTGTTTCAACACAAATGGCCCCGCTTCGATCAGGCATGGCATAACACGCGTTCAGAAGTAAATTAACCATGACCTGTTCCAGCCGCTGTGAGTTGCCAACGAAGAGAAGCGGCATGTCCGAGTACTTTTCAGTGAAGTGATCTGTTGCATTTTTTATGGGATTTCGAACCAGGCTAACCGCCTTTTGAACAACTTCATTTAGATCGATTGCAGCGAGTACTCCGGTTGATGGCTTGGAGAAATCCTTCAACTCTTCAACAATCCTTTTGATCCGTTGCGCCCCTTCATAAATTTCATCAATAACATATGGAACTTCCTGGTGAAAACGCTCAAAAGTCAACCCGCCTATCTTTTCGTCCTTAAGTGTCGGTTCATGCTTTTCCAACAAAGGAAGCAAGTCGGCCAAGGCGTCTTTGAGCAGTGGCATATCGAGAAGGATCATACCGGTCGGGTTGTTAATTTCATGAGCAACACCGGCTGCCAGTTCGCCAAGAGCGGCCAAATGCGCCGACCTCGAAGCCTGGTCGCGCAATCGTGCTTTTTCTGTCATGTCACTGGCAATTTGAATAACATTCTGGATCTCACCCTGATTCGACCTGATTGGGAAAATTTTAACCCCCCAGACCCGACCGTTCGGTGTTTTTTGAACATTC
>JBFFPW010000081.1:0-6641 GCA_041573815.1 Desulfuromonadales bacterium | reverse complement strand
TCCATACTATCCGACTTCATTTTCATGCCATCGTCCTTCATGTCTACACTGTCCGACTTCATTTTCATGCCATCGTCCTTCATGTCTACACTGTCCGACTTCATCGTTTCAGACATCGATTTGTCATCCATTTTATCCATCGTATCTTTCATGTCCTTGCTCTGCACCTGGAGAAATCCGATCAGTACCAGTCCCAGACTTAATATAGTGATTGTAAAAGTTTTCATGTTGTCCTCCGTCCTTTGAGATTCGGGTGTTTTCATGTTGTTTTTGGTTTTATTGATGGTTGCAGCATAACGGCACTGTTTAAAGGTGGAATAAAGGCTTTGTAAAGATCTGGTAAAGGTTCGGTACTGGCAGTTTTGGCCGCTTCTTTACAGGCTTGACGCGGATGGTATCCTTGAAGACAGATAAAATGCTTGTCCTTGGATACAGGCTAAGACAATTGGTCTTCGTATCCGGAGAGAGAAAGGATTTCCCTGTGCGCGTTGAAAGTGATCTGAAAATCGGCTTCAAGGATGTGTTGATTCGCCCCAAGCGCTCCACCCTCAAAAGTCGATCATTGGTCGACCTGAACAGAACCTACACCTTCCTTCACAGCCGCCGGGAGTGGACCGGCGTACCGGTGATTGCTGCCAACATGGACACCGTCGGCACCTTCGAGATTGCCGAAGTGCTGGCAACACACCAAATGATCTGTGCCATTCACAAGCACTACACCCCGGATGACTGGGCTGGTTTTCTTAAACATCAGGACGAATCGATCTACGAACGGATCATGGTCAGTACCGGCGTTTCCGATGTCGATTTCGACAAACTCAAACAGATATGCGAACAGCACCCGCAGCTGCATTTCATCTGTATCGATGTCGCCAACGGCTACGCCGAATCGTTTGTCGAGTTTGTGATCCGCGTCCGTGAGGCCCATCCCGACAAAACCATCGTCGCCGGCAACGTCGTCACCGGTGAAATGGTTGAGGAGCTGTTGCTCTCAGGGGCCGATATTGTCAAGGTCGGAATCGGTCCGGGGTCGGTCTGTACCACCCGGGTCAAAACCGGGGTCGGCTATCCGCAACTTTCTGCTGTCATCGAATGTGCCGACGCCGCCCATGGTCTCGGCGGCCGCATTATCTCCGACGGCGGCTGTACCTGCGCCGGTGATGTGGCCAAGGCCTTCGGTGGCGGTGCCGATTTTGTCATGCTCGGCGGCATGCTGGCCGGCCACGACGAAAGCGGTGGTGAGATTGTCGAACGGGACGGCAAGCAGTTTCGACTCTATTACGGGATGAGTTCATCAACCGCTATGGAACGGCATGCTGGCGGGGTCGCCGATTATCGAGCGTCGGAAGGGAAGACCGTCGAGGTTCCGTACCGCGGGCCGCTCGAACCAACGGTGCTCGATATTCTCGGTGGGTTGCGTTCCACCTGTACCTATGTTGGTGCCTCGGCTTTAAAAGAGCTAACCAAGCGCACAACATTTATACGGGTGATGGAGCAGGAAAACCGGGAATTTTCCTGAGTCAGAAAAAAAAGCAAAAAAAAGCCCCGCAGAAAGGAGGGAGATCTACGGGGCAAAGGGTTTGGGTTATTCTTAAAGGAGAAGTTAAGTACGTCCTGTTGTGAATAGATTACCAGTTTAGTCAGGTATGTCAAGAAATAAATATCGTCCTGTGAGATTTTTTAAAAACAGGGCGCACCCTGCTTGCAGTGCCCCCTTCTAACGCTTTGTGGTGCTAAAAACTAGCGACTCAGAACCACGCGATAGCGGGCCTCGCCGCTGCGCAAGTGCTGCAGTGCTGCATTGACCTGATCGAAACCGAACCGCTCAATCACCGGTTTTACCTCGTGGCGGGCGGCAAATTCGAGCATTCTGGCAATATTGACCGGGCTGCCGACCGGCGAAGCAGAAATTGCACGTTGCCTTGACAATATCGGGAAAAGACCGAGATCCAGAGGGTCCAGGGTCGCGCCGACAAAATGCAACCGTCCCCTGGTGCGCAAGGTTGCAACATAGGCGTTCCAGTCGAGCTTGACATTCACCGTGGAAAGCACCAGGTCAAAACGGCCAGCGGCCGCAGCTATGGCTTCCGGGTCACGCGAATCGATCGTATAATGCGCCCCCATCGCCAATGCTTCCTTTTCCTTCGCCACACTCGATGTAAAAGCGGTTACTTCACAGCCCCAGGCATTGAGAAACTGCAGAGCCATATGTCCCAGGCCACCAATACCGATGACCGCTGTTCGACTGGTCGGCATCACATCGAATTGAATCAACGGATTAAAAACAGTGATGCCACCGCAAAACAGCGGCCCGGCACTCTGCAAGTCAAGCCCGGTCGGCAACGGAATGACACTGGCACTCCGGGCCCGGACCTTGTCGGCAAAACCGCCATGCCGGCCGATAATGGTCCCCTCGGCAGTCGAACACATGTTGTGATCACCGCTCATGCAGGTCGAACAGGTCAGACAGTAGCCCGAATGCCAGCCGAGCCCGGCCTTCTGCCCCACCTTCAGCGTTGACACCGCAGCACCGACCTTTGCGACGGTGCCGACGACCTCATGCCCCGGAACCAGAGGATACTGCGACATGCCCCAATCGTTGTCGAGCATGCTCAGATCACTGTGGCAGATCCCGCAGTGTGACACATCGATTTCTACATCATCAGGGCCAAGCGGCCCCGGATCGTATTCAAACGGCTTCAGTTCACCACCGGCTTCAAACGCTGCGTATGCCTTAATCATATCGACACCTCGTTGAAAGAATTTTCTATCTCACTGCCCTGAGTATATCGACCAGCAGACGGAACGCAAATATTCTACGGACACCGTGAAAAAAAAGGCAGGCTGATGCAAAACTAAGGCTGAGTGATAAAATTGAGGCATCTTGCACGAAAAGAGTTATATGCCCCACGAACATTGGGAGAACAAACCATGAAAAAGATGAGCCTGATGACAATCATGCTGTTGACCGCCTCGTTGAGCTTTGCCGCCGGAAGTTCGGTCACTTACAAGGTGAATGGCGAGCCGTTTGAAGGATATTACAGCAGCCCCGGAAAAACAGCCCCACTGGTTCTGCTGATCCACGACTGGGACGGGCTGACCGATTACGAAGTGAAGAGAGCCGACATGCTCGCCGAAATGGGCTACGCGGTCTTTGCCGCCGACCTGTTCGGGCAAGGGGTTCGCCCGACCGAGATGAAGGACAAACGTCAGCATACCGGCGAACTCTACAAGGACCGGGCGCGAATGCGAGCTCTCCTCAACGGTGCTCTGGCTGAAGCCGGACGACAGGGTGGCAATATGAAAAACGCCGTCGCTATGGGTTACTGTTTCGGTGGTGCCGCTGTCCTTGAATTTGCCCGCTCCGGTGCCGACCTGAAGGGGTTTGTCACCTTCCATGGCGGCCTGTCGACCCCGGAGGGGCAGGACTATAGCGCAACCAAAGGCAACCTGTTGATTCTGCACGGCACCGCTGATACCAATATCACCATGGAACATTTTGCAAATCTCGCCACCGAACTCGAACAGGCCGGCATCGCCCATGAGATGACCACTTACAGCGGGGCGCCGCACGCCTTCACGGTGTTTGGCTCAAACCGCTATCGCAAAGACGCCGATGAGAAGTCCTGGCGCCGGTTCGGGGAGTATTTGCAAGAAGTCCTTAACTGAAACGGACAACAGGGGGACAGGGCTCTTGCTAAAAGCGCCCGTCCACTTTGCCATCGTTGAGGTGGCTCATGCAGCAAAACACTTTTCTTTCGATCACCCTGCTGGCACTCGGGACAATACTTGTTGCCTGCAGTGGTGGCAGTGAAAACCGGGCCGAGGCTTCTTTCGCCAGAACCGTAACGCTGACCAGTGCCCTGAACCAACCCTGGGGCATCACCTTTCTCCCCGACAAGCGAATACTCATCACCGAGAAGGGTGGCCGTATGGTGATCCTTGACCCAGACGGACAAAACAGGCAGACAGTCAGCGGCATGCCGCCAGTTGCATCGGCCGGTCAGGGCGGGCTGCTCGATGTTGCCCTGGATCCGGATTTCGCCTCTGCCCCTTGGGTCTACTGGTCTTATGCCGAACCGGGCAGCGACAGCGAAACCGACCTCGCCGGCACAGCGGTCGCCCGCGGCCGCCTCGTCGGCAGTCACTTGCAAAACGTCGAAGTCATCTACCGCCAGGAGCCAAAGGTCAGCGGCAACGGGCATTTTGGTTCGCGTCTTGTCTTTCGCAGTGACAAAACCTTGTATGTGACATTGGGCGAGCGGCAGAAAAAAAGTCCGGCGCAAGATCTCACCACCAGCCTCGGCAAGGTGATCCGTATTAACCGCGACGGAACTCTGCCGGCCGGAAACCCGCTGATCGTCGGTGGCCGACCGGAAATCTGGAGCTACGGGCATCGCAACCCGCAAGGAGCGGCGCTCCGCCCGGGCAGTGACAGCTTGTGGATCAGCGAGCATGGTCCGCAAGGGGGGGACGAGCTGAACCGAATTATCGCCGGCGGAAACTATGGCTGGCCGCTGGTCAGTTACGGCTGTAACTATGGATCCATCCCGGGAGAATCCTGCCGCATCGGCGGAGGCACTCACACTCCAGATTATATCGAGCCGGTCAGCTATTGGGTGCCGATTTCGATAGCACCAGCCGGCATGATCTTTTACACAGGAAGCCGTTTTCCCCAATGGCAAGGCTCTGTTTTTATCGGAGCACTGGCTGGCAAGGCGCTCTGGCGCATCGAGCTCAATGGCGATTCTGAAGTCAAACGTGAGCAGCTATTCTCCGAACTCGGCGAACGCATCCGCGATGTCGAACAGGGGCCGGATGGCTGGATCTATCTGCTCACGGACAGCGGCAAGCTTATCCAGATCAGAGATTCAGAAAATGAGCCGGCGACGGTCGCAAAATGAATTTCTCCGGGGAATACTCTCTCGTCAAAGTCCTTGGCCATCGGCCCCGGGCACTTACACTGGCCAGGATAAAAACCTTCCTTATTTGACCTACCCACGAGAATCCTCTACAGTGAACTTCCTTAATGAATGAGAAGTACAAATAATAGGGTTTGAATCGTTGCTGATGGCGCCATCAACGCAGCCGTTGAGTCGTTGTTAATGCACTCAAAGTAACTATTCAGACCTTTTTTTAACTCCAGCAGCTAAACAACCAACACAAAGGGTAACGATACATGGGCATTTTAAGTTTCTTGGCTGAAAGAGATCTGGGGGCTAAGCTAGCGAGGATCGTCTCACTACAAATGGAGGCCAGACAGAAGTATGCACACTGCATAACAGATGAAGACATGGCTGGCGCCGCATCGGGTTCACGCAAGTTGCTGCAAGACATTGCACAGATTGAGCATTTGATTGCAGTCCATTCTAAAAAATACGGGCCGCCATCGACGGAGAAACCTTCAAAGTTCGGTAAATATATTCAGGCTATAGAAAAATACGCCGCAGACTTTATTGAATCAGTACAAGAACTTATCATCGACGTTCCTGAGTTTCGCAAAAATTTCATTGAACAGATGGCAACAGAAAAAAACTCCTCGAAGGAACAGGTGATATTGGCTCTCACCCGCAACAATGACAAGCTTGGAAACCTTCAGGAAGAGATTGATCAAGCAGCAGCAAGCGCCTGACCCTCCCTTTAAAAAAATAAAAAGGGGACACTCCATTTGCAGTGTCCCCTTTTTTTGTCCTGTTGATTTGATTCAGTCGGTGCGTTCAGTGATTTCGATCAGGTGATAACCGAATTGAGTCTTGACCGGGCCGTGAACCTTGCCGATTTCGGCAGAAAAAACCACGTCGTCAAATTCCTTGACCATCTGCCCCGGAGTAAAGGAACCAAGAGCGCCGCCCGACTGGCCGGATGGGCAGCCGGAATGTTCTTTGGCCACGGCCGCGAAATCCTCGCCACCTTCGATTTTGGTTTTCAGTTCGTTACAGGCTTCCTCGGTTGGCACCAGAATGTGCCGGGCACTTGCTCTCGCCATGATGAATCTCCTTTATTATTTTGAGTAATGGATAGTTGTTATTGTTTGGCTGATTCTAGCGGATTGATCCGTATGGTTCAAGTGGCAGGTATTGAAACTTCCTTTCGCCTCATTTTTCCTGGGCTTAATTTCTGTCGAATCTTGCATGATTCCCCAAGCGGGGAGGTCATGATGTCCCTGATTATCTGCTGAGTTTCCTCAGTGCTGACCTTGCCTATCTCGCATTCCGGATCAAACCCAAAAGGACGGTGGTGAGGTTGACAATTTTTCGCTTATTTCGGCGATTATTCTCATCAGAATCACTGGTGGCTTCCGTTTCATTGGCACTCACATGGAGATCCAGCAAATCAGCCGATTTGCACTGAAGGCAGGGTCCATGTTATGGTCTCCCTGTTGATGGCGGCGTTCTCTCTGGACGTTCCGACCATAGACCCGCAAGTAGAGGTGGACCGTTCACACCCCCGGTGTGTTCGGGACGAACCCTCTCTCTTTCAGGGCAGCACTGGATGCGACGTTCCGTCGCAACACCGGGTGCGGGTGGCCCTGTCCATACCACAATACGAAACACATCTTTTTTCAGGCACGCTGCTGCCTGGCTACACTCATCCTTCGGGACAGATAATCTATCTGTCTTCGACTTCTTTTGCCATGCTTG